>CAKPNG010000003.1 GCA_934168325.1 uncultured Bacilli bacterium | reverse complement strand
AACATCACTATTATTATATTTACGGACTTAAGAATTAGAAAAGGGCTTTTTCGGATTTAACTTTTTTATTTAACTATTAATAATAATTTAAATATACGTATATTTGTGCTAATATTTTGATATGAAAAATATATTATTAATTGAAGACAATCTAGAAGTATTAAATAATAATGCATTATTTTTAAAAGATAAATTTAACGTTACTAAAGCTAGTAACGTTAAAGAGGCTAAAGATGCTTTAAAAAATAATACATTTGATTTAATAGTATTAGATTTAATATTACCAGATGGTAATGGAGAAGAAATATTTATTGAATTAGCTAATAAAATACCAATTATTATTTTAAGTTCAATCGATGATTATTCTTTTATATGTAAATATTTAGATAATGGAGCATTAGATTATTTAATTAAACCATGCAAACCATCTACTTTATTAGCTCATATTGAATCAAGACTAAAGGTAAATAATATATTAGTATTTAAAGAAATGAAAATTAATTTAAATACTAGAGAAGTTACTATTGCTAATAAAGAATTACCTTTAACTGCTAGTGAATTTAATATTTTATTATTTTTAGCTCAAAATGAAGGTCAATGTTTTACTCCAGATAAGATCTATGAAGAAGTTTGGCAACAAGATTCACTTAATTTAAGAACTAGTGTCTCTAGACATATTTCAAGTTTAAGAAAGAAAATAAATGATATTTCTCACTTTAAATATATCTATACCCAATTTGCAAAAGGATATTATTTTATTTCCGATGAAGGCTAATCAAAAAGTAGATACTTTAGAAAAAGTATCATTTATTACTTTATTTATATCTTTTATATTGTCTATATTATTATCTTTTTTGGTACTTTATAAATCTACTACTACTTTAAATTATAAAATAAAACAAAATAGTGGAATAGATTATGTTTCTTATTCAGTTAATCAAGTAGAACCTACTAGTTTTAATTTAATTACTTATGTAGATTATATGCCTAATAAATTTGATGATGTTAAAGACATTAGAAATGGTACAGGTTTTGATATATCTAATGGTATAAGTGAATATGGTACAATCTATATTAGTATTCAAGAATTTAATTATGAAAATGAAACAGATTATGATTTAATTTATAATAAATTTAAAAATTATGCTGATGGATTAGATAATGTTAGATTTGGTTTATATATCCCTCATGTTTTTGATGTATATTATGTTTATTTAAATGATAATTTAATAAGAACTAATGGATCATTTGCTAAATATGATGCTATTAATAAAGATTTTAGTCAATGTGAAGCTAAAGTAATTAATAAAGAATTTAAAAGTAATACTATACCACTTAACGTTAATTTACCTCCTTATAGTGCTAGAACTATTCCTCGTACTAATATATTTACAATTCATTATAAGATTAATCCTAATGTTAATTTAAAAAATTTAAGTTTCATGTTTGGAACTTATGATAAGATTGCTTCTTATACTTTTTATAATCAATTAGAACTTATACTAGCTTTATTATTTAGTTTATGTAGTATAAGTAGTCTTATTTTGTTTATTGTGTTATCTAAAAAAGCACCAGCTAATTTTATATTAGTTACTTTAGGTGTTATTTTAGTAATTTATGTTATTTCTATTTTCTTTATCAATTATGATTCTTCTACTATTCCTAATTTTTGGTTTTATCTAATTGTAATTAGTTTAGATTTAATTCCTTTAAGTTTGCCTTGTTTTAGACTTAATAAAATAAAAACACTAAATTTCATATTATTAAGACTTAATTTAGCTTTTATAATAACTGATATTACTTTATTCTCCTTACATTTAGAAATATATGCGTTATTTAAAATTATTTATTTAGCATTTATTGCATTAGAAATAATTTATAGTTCTATATTAATTATGCCCACTAGAAAAACTACTGATATTGTTATGATGTTTGCTAGTTTAATGCCAATGATGTCTTTTATTGCTAGTTTTAATTATGGATTTATTTTAGCTCCTAGTTTTATATATGTAATAACTTTTGCTTTAGTTTCTGCTGGAATGGTTTATCATAATTTAATATTAAACGCTAAAAGATATAAATTAACTAATGCTAAAGTTATTGATGTTGGAAACACTATCGATAATAGCGATGATATTCAAAAAATATTAAGAGTATTATTCCATGATTTAAAAAATGAATTAATCTTAGAAAGAAATTCTTTAGAATTATTAAAAGCTAATTCTAGTGAAATAGAAAAAGAAACTTTAATTGATAGCTTAATTAAACATAATGAATCTCAATTTAAACTTATTAAAGAAGGTAGTTCTTTTTCTAAAGAAAACTTTACTCCTACTATTTTAGAAAGTGTAAATGCTCAAGATGTTTTATTAAATATATATGATGAACTTAAAGAAGATGCTTATGCTTTAGGCATAGAATTTAAAATTAATAGAATTAAAGAAGGTATGGTTATATCTAATAAATTTGTATTAGATAGTTCAATTAAAAATATCTTATTTAACGCTTTTGAACATTCTAATTGTAAAACAATTAGAATTAAAACATCAGTAACTCCTTATTACTATATTATTAAGATAATTGATGATGGAAAAGGAATTGAAAATCCTGAGCATATATTTGAACCATATAAAGAACAAAAAAATAATAACGAAGGATTAGGTCTATATTTAATTAAATCTCAATTAAATAACGCTAATGGATATATTGAACTTAAAACTAGAAAAATTGGTACAGAATTTAGAATATATTTATTATTAGATAATAATTATTAATTAAATTCTTCTATTTCTTTTATATATTTTTTATAAATCTTCCATCATTAAAAAATCTATTAATTTAATATGTCTAATAACTGAAGTTGAATAGTCAATAATATCATTTGTAATTAATATTTTTTGACTTCGATTATCTAACTTATCAAAAGCACTCATTTCTCTTTCATAAGCTAATTCATTTGCTACGCTATAAGCTACTTGAATAAAATATGTTTTATTATCTTTTGAAGCTATAAAATCTATTTCTTTACCATTATTATCGAATGCTTTTAAATCATATTCCATATAAAGAAGTTCATTATATACAATATTTTCAAGATTATGATCTAAATCATATCGATTATTATTTGCTCTTAAAGAAGAAAAACATACATTACTATCATATATTTTTCCATAATATTTTAATTCTCTTTTTGTTTTAGTTGAATATTGAGGAATTTCATCAATTATATAAGCTTCTTTTAAATATTCGATGAATCTAGAAATTGTAGATAAAGAAACATCAGGAAAATCATTTTTCATATATTTATATATCGATCTAATTGAGAAAATTCTAGAATTACTACACAAAATATAGTTAGTAATCTTTTAAAAGCTACTTCTTTTTTAATCTTATATCTTTTAATTAAATCATTAATAACTATTGTATTTTCTAAATCAGTTAAATATGTTTTAGTTTCATCAATTGTAGTATTTATAAATCTACCAGGAAATCCACCCCATACTAAATAATTAGCTATATCAATATCGATATTAAGTTCTTTAGAATATTCTTTTATTTCTTTATATACAAAAGGTCTAATTCTAAAAGAAACAAATCGACCACTTAATAAAGTTAGAAATTCACTAGATAATAACTTTGAATTTGAACTAGTAACAAAAACTGAGCAATTATCTAGTCTTAAGTCTTTAACTGCAACTTGCCAATTATCAATCTCTTGAATTTCATCAAAGAAACAATAGCATTTTCCTTCTTTTCTATTACTTTTAACATAATTAATTAGTTCATTTACATTACTAGCTTTTGAAAAATCACTTGTTTTTTCAAAATTTAAATATATAACATTATCTGTTTTTTCTTTAATTTCATTAATTATTGTTTCTAAAATTACAGATTTTCCACATCTTCTAACACCAGTAATAACTTTTACTAAATCACTATCATAAAAGCCTCTAATCATTTTTAAGTATTTTTCTCTAATTATCATAAAATCACCTCAATATATTAATTAACTTAAGTTTGCGATACACTTTATCAAAAACCAACAATATTGTTTCGTGCAATGAGACACTTTTACTA
This sequence comes from uncultured Bacilli bacterium, assembly GCA_934168325.1. GTDB lineage: Bacteria > Bacillota_I > Bacilli_A > RFN20 > CAG-826 > Onthovivens. The sequence continues at coordinate 63,422 of CAKPNG010000003.1, read as the reverse complement.
AAATTAGCAAAAGTGTTCGATAGAATAACTAAAAAATAAATTAGATACTAAAAATTTTTGCGTATTTACGCATTAATTCTTTCTAGAAACTCTTCTTATACTTATATTTAATTAATAAAAACTACTAATCAACATAAAAAATCGTAATTATTTAATCTAATTACGATTTTTATAATTCTAATTAATTAAATATATAAATATTATTTATTATTTAAATCAGGATATCTTTCACGATGAGCATTATAATGAGTATGTAATAATTTATGAGCTAAAGGTGAACCATATTCTCCTAAATAAGTTTTATATAAAGTAATAATATCTTTATTTAAATGAGATCTTCTTACTTCTTTAGCTTTATCTAAATTATATAAAACAGCAGCTCTTTTACTAACATAAGTATCTAAGATATTATCATCTTCATTTTCTAAGAATACTGGATAGACATAAGGTTGACCACCACCATTAACACATCCACCAGGACATCCCATTACTTCAATGAAATCATATTTATTTTCATGATGTTTAATCTTTTCTAATAAAACTTTAGCATTTTTCATACCACTACAAACTGCTAAATGATATTTTGCTCCTAAAATAGAAATTTCAGCTTCTTTTATACCCTCAAGTCCTCTAACAGGAGTAAAATCAATTGGTTCCATTTCTTCACTAGTTAAGATATTATAAGCAGTTCTAACTGCAGCTTCCATAACTCCACCACTAGCACCAAAAATATCAGCAGCACCACTAGATTCACCAATTAAATCATCATCAAATTTTTCATTAGGTAATTTATTCCAAATAATACCACTTCTTCTAATTAAAGCTGCTAATTCTCTAGTAGTTAAAACTATATCGACATCTTTAATTCCATCAACTGAATTAGCTTCTCTTTCTTTTTCATATTTTTTAGCAGTACAAGGCATAATTGATACGACAGTAATCTTACTTCTATCAATATTTTTCTTTTCTGCATAATATGATTTAATAATTGCTCCCATCATTTCATGAGGTGATTTACAACTTGATAAATGAGATAAAAGTTCAGGATAATAATATTCAATATAATTAATCCAACCTGGAGAACATGATGTAATCATAGGCATTGGTTGATGAGTAATAACTCTTTGAACAAATTCATTAGCTTCTTCAGTAATAGTTAAATCAGCTCCAAAATTTGTATCAAAAACCTTGTAAAATCCAAGTCTTCTTAAAGCAGCAACCATTTTTCCTTCGGAATTAGTACCAATTTTATCACCAAATTCTTCACCTAAAGTTGCTCTAACTGCAGGAGCAGTTTGAACTATAACATATTTTCCTTCTTGGAAAGCTTTATCTAATTTATCAATTTCAGAATGTTCCATTAAAGCTCCAGTTGGACAAACTAATGTACATTGACCACATTGAATACATGGAACATTATTAAATGATCTATTTTCACTTGGTCCAACAAAAGTATTGAAACCTCTTTTTTCAAATCCAAGAATTCCAATACCTTGAATTTCTTTACAAGCTGAAATACATCTACCACATAAAATACATTTTGAAGTATCTCTAATAAGTCCTGGAGCGACATCATCATATGTAGTTTTAGTTTTTTCACCTAAATATTTATCAGGTTCAGCTCCAACTCTTTTAGAAACTTCAAGTAATTCACATTTACCGTTTTTTCTACATGTTTGACATGATAAAGAGTGATTTGATAAAAGTAATTCAACACTAGTTCTTCTAGCTACAACTGCATCAGGATCACTAATAAATACTTTTAAGCCATCTCTAACAGGATAAGCACAAGATGGAACAAGTCTTCTTTCTCCTTCTACTTTAACTAAACATACTCTACAACTAGCAACAGAGCACATTCCTTTTTTCCATGTACATAAATTAGGAATGTTATATCCACAAATTTTAGCAGCCTCTAATATAGTTAAATTATCATCTACTAAATAAGGTTTGTTTTCAAAATAAACAGTAATTTTTCCCATATTAGTCTCCTTATTCTTTATATATAGCATTAAATTTACATGCACTTATACAAGTACCACATTTAATACATTTATTTTGATCAATAACAAATGGTTCTTTACCAACAACACCACTAATAGCATTAGGTGGACAATTTCTAGCGCATAAAGAACATTTTTTACATTTTTCAGGATCAATATGGTATGAAATTAAATTCTTACAAACACCAGCATCACATTTTTTATCATTAATATGTCTAAGATAAACTTCTTTAAATTTATGTAATGTTGATAATACTGGGTTAGGTGCTGTTTGACCTAAACCGCAAAGAGATCCTACTTGAATTGAATGAGCTAATGTTTCAAGTTTTTCAATATCTTCCATAGTTCCTTTACCATCAGTAATTCTAGTAATGATTTCTAATAATCTTTTAGTACCAATTCTACATTGAGAACATTTACCACAAGATTCATCACAAATAAATTCAAGATAGAATTTAGCGACATCAACCATACAGTTATCTTCATCCATAACGATAGCGCCACCACTTCCCATCATTGAACCTTTTTCAATAAGATTATCAAAATCAATCGGTGTATCAAGTTCACTTAATGTTAAACATCCTCCACTTGGTCCACCAGTTTGAATAGCTTGGAATCTTTTATTATTAGGAATTCCTCCACCAATATCAAAAACAAGTTCACGTAAAGTAGTTCCCATAGGTACTTCAACTAAACCAACATTTTTAACTTTACCACCTAAAGCAAAAACCTTCGTTCCAGTCGAATTTTTTGTACCAATCTTTTTAAATTCTTTAGCACCTACTCTTAATATATAAGGAACATTAGCTAATGTTTCAACGTTATTTATAATTGTAGGTTTACCCCATAAACCTTTAATTGCTGGGAATGGTGGACGAGGTCTAGGCATACCTCTTTTACCTTCAATTGAATTTAATAAAGCTGTTTCTTCACCACAAACAAAAGCACCAGCTCCATATCTAATATGACAATCAAAATTAAAATTACTTCCTAAAATATTTTTACCAAGTAAACCAACTGCACGAAGTTCTTCGATTGCTTTAGCAAGTCTATTAACAGCGATAGGATATTCAGCACGAATATAGAAATATCCGTTTTCTGCTCCAATTGCATAACCTGCAATCATCATACCTTCAATAACTGATACTGGGTTACCTTCTAAGATTGATCTATCCATGAATGCACCTGGATCGCCTTCATCACCATTACAAACGACGTATTTTGTATCATTTTCTTGTAAATAAGCAAAATTCCATTTTTTACCAGTTAAGAATCCACCGCCTCCACGGCCTCTTAATCCAGAATCAATCATTTCTTGGATAACTTCTTTTCTATCCATATGTAATGCATTAATTAATCCAACAAAAGCATCATATCCAAAAGCTTCTTTTAAATCTTCAGGATTAATAGTTCCACAACCATGTAATGCAATACGTAATTGTTTTTTATAGAAAGTAATATCATCTTGTCTTTCGACTTTTTTATTAACTATAGGATCTAAATATAATAATTCTTCAATACATTTACCATTAATAATATCTTCTTCAATAATTTTTTCACAATCTGATACTTTAACAGCGTGATAAAGTCTATCTTCAGGATAAATTTTAACGAAAGGACCTTGAGAACAGAATCCAAAGCAACCAACAACATTAACTGTTACTTTATCTTCGAGTTTCTTTTCTTTAATAAGTGCTTTTAATTTATCAATAATTGCTTGAGAATCACTTGATAAACATCCAGTACCACCACAAACAACGATATGTCTTTTTCCATCTTTTCCATCGAATTTAGATTGTAAACATTTAGAACAAGATTTAAGTTCACTAACTAATTCAGTTTCAGTTTTAAATTTCTTAATAGCCATCTTATGCTCCTTTCTTATCTAATTCACGATATTCGTCGATTATCTTTTTTACACCAGAAAGGGTAACTTTAGGATAAACTTTACCATTAATTGAAATAGCTGGAGCAATTCCACATGCTCCAATACATCTAAGAGCATCAAGAGTAAATAATCCATCTTCAGTTGTTTGACCTGGCTTAATTTTTAATAATTCTGAGAATTTGTCTAATATATTTTGACCACCTTTAACGTAACAGGCTGTTCCTAAACAAACTCCAATAACAAATCTACCTTTTGGTGTCAAACTAAAAAATGAATAGAAAGTAACAACACCATAGATTTCACTAACTGGTATATCTAGTTCACTAGAGATAATCTCTTGAACTTCTAAAGGTATATAACCATATTCTTTTTGTGTTTCAGATAAAACTAACATCAATGGAGATGGTTCGTTTTTATACTTTGCACAAATATTTGTTATAATATCTACTGCTTCTTTTCTTAAATGCATATTCATATTTCTCCTATCTTTTAGATTATAATGTAACCCCTTTCAAATAACAAAAGAAAAATGTAAGTTAACCATGGATAAGATTTTATATAATATAATTTTTATATATAAAAATTGTCAATTAAAGATAATTTATATAATATAATTCTAAAAAAAATATCCTTATTTAGTAGACTTTTTACTTAAAAACAATAAAAAAAATTAGAAAAGATTTATCCCTCTTTACAATAAGTAAAATATCAAATAGAATGGGGGCTATATGAAGAAAATGGTTAAGGCTTTAAATCTATTAATTAAAGATTGTAAAATTGAATATATTACTTATTTTATCTTAATGTTTTTTAGTGTTTTATTTATGCTTTTATCAACTTATGCTACTAAAGTATTAGTTGATATATTAGAAGCCCAAGGTAGATTAAATTTATCTTTTAATAAAGAGATCTTATTAACAGATTTAAATGATATTGATATATTAGAAAAATTATTTATTAATTCATTTGGTGGAATTAAGTTTTTATCTACTCATCTATATATGTTTGCAGTTATTATTTTAGGATTTGCTATTATTGGTGGAATAATATCTTTAATAAGATTCTTTCAAAGAAGTGATTTTATGGCAAGAATGAGTAAAAATATGCAACAACTTCTTTTCTATCATATTGAAAGATTACCATTTTCTACAATTAAATCTTTAAATAAAGGTGATATTATTCAAACTTGTACTAGAGATGAAGATGTTTTAAAAAGATTCTTTGGTTTTAATATATCTTTAATTGTTTATACATTCTTTATAGTTGCTATATCTTTTACTATTTTATGTATAACCAATTATAAAATAGCACTTATTTCAATGTGTTTAATGCCTTTTATGTTTATTTATAGTTTCTTTATTATAAAAGACGTTAGAAAAAGATATCGTATTACTGATGATTCTGAATCTCAAATGACTGGTAAAATTGAAGAAAATTTAGCTAGTGTTAGACTAGTTAAAGCTTTTAATAATGAAGCTTATGAAGTTAATGATTTTAATAAATATATAAATGATTATAAAGGAAAATATTTAAGTTGGAGAAGGCTATCTGCTTTCTTTTTTGCTAGTAGTGATATATTTGTTTTTAGTCAAATAGCTTTAACTACAATATTTGGATTTTATCTTATATTTACTAAACAAATTAGTGTTGGTACTTTAGTTATTAGTTTTAGTTTTGTTTCTATGATGGTTTGGCCTATTAGAGATGTTGCTACTGTTTTAAGTAATTTAGCTCAAGCTAGTGCTAGTTTAGATAGAATTAATATCTTATTAGATTATCCTTTAGAAGATATTGATAGTGGTGAAATTATTGATATTAAAGGTAATATAAAATTTAATAATGTATCTTTTAATTATGAAGATAGTAATATTGATACTTTAAAAAATATATCTTTTAAGATAAATAAAGGTCAAACAATTGCGATTATGGGTAAAACTGGGAGTGGTAAATCTACTTTAGTTTATTTACTTACTAGATTATTTGATTATAGTTCTGGTTCTATTACTATCGATGGAGTTGAATTAAAAAATATTCAAAAGAATTGTTTAAGAAATAATATTTCAATAGTTTTACAAGAACCTTTCTTATTTTCTAAAACTATTAAAGAAAATATCACTATTACTAATAAAGATACTGATTTTGAAGAAGTTAGAAGTGTTACAAGAATTTCTCATATTGATGATTCTATTAATAAATTTAAAGATGGTTATGATACTCCTGTTGGAGAAAAAGGAACTACTTTAAGTGGTGGTCAAAAGCAACGTCTAGCTATTGCTAGAGCTTTATTAAAGAAAACTCCAATATTGATATTTGATGATTCTTTAAGTGCTGTTGATACTGAAACTGATTTTCAAATTAGAAAATCATTAAAGGAATATGAAAAAGAAGCTACTACTTTAATTATTACGCATCGTATTTCTACTGCTAAAGATGCTGATTTAATTATTGTTTTAGATGAAGGTAAAATTATTGAGTCTGGTAATCATAAAGAATTAGTTTCAAAAGATGGTCTATATAAAAAGATCTATGATATTCAAACAAAGATGGTGTAAATTATGTCAACGAATGTATATAAAGATGTAACTACAAATAAAAAAATAGATTTAAGAGTTTGGTTAAAAGTATTTAAATATTTACTTCCTTTATGGCCTCTTATTATTTTACTTATCTTTTGGCTAATGGCAGTTTCTTTTTATGATTCTAGTTTTGTTCCTAGTATGAATGCCGCTTTAATTAATGCTAGTAAAACCGATTTAAATTTTTATACTGACATTTTTAAAGTTAATTTAAATCTAAAAATTTTAGGTTTTAATTTTACTTTAACTTTCTTAAATTACATCATAATTTATATAATTATGATTCTTATTAGAAGTGTTGGAATTTTTATAGTTTTCTATTTTTCTAATTACTTTGCTATGAAGATTATGACTAGTTTAAGAACTGATGCTTTTAAGAAAATTCAAGAACTTTCATTTAATTATTATGATAAGACTCCTAGCGGTTGGCTTATATCTAGATTACAAAATGATGCTAGTAATATTGGCGATATAGTTGGTAATAGTTTGATCAATGTTTTTTGGATTATTTTAGCATTACTTTTTACTCTTATTACAATGTTTACAATCAATTGGGAGCTATCTTTAATCATCTTAGCTACTACCCCTTTTGTTTTCATTATCATCGTCTTTTTTGAAAAAATCATTCTAAAAGCCAGTAGAATTGCTAGAAATGCTTATAGTGATTTTGCTAGATGGCTTAGTGAATGTATTAATGGATCTCAAACAATTAAGACTTTAGCAATTGAAGAAACAATATTTGAAGAAAGTAAAGAAATTACGAATGATGTCATGGTTAAAAGACGTAAATCAATGAAAGTTGGTGCTAGTTTTTATCCTATAATTTCTATTATTAGTTCATTAACTTCTGCTTTAATTATTATCTTATTCCCTATATTTGGAGCTAATAAAGAAACTACTTTTAATACTGCTACTTTAGTTTAATTTATTGGATTTGTTAATCAAATTTATGATCCATTAAAACAACTTAGTGAACTATTTTCTGAATTAATGAATGCTCAAGCTAACGTTGAAAAAATGTTTTCTTTACTTGATACTAAACCAGAATTAGTTGACACTCCTGAAGTAATAGAAAAATATGGAGATATTTTTAATAATAAAGTAGAAAATTTTGAAAAAATTAAAGGTGATATTGAATTTAGTCACATCTACTTCTCTTATAATAAAGATACTGAAATTATTCATGATTTAAATTTAACTATTAAAGAAGGAACTAGTGTTGCTTTTGTTGGAGAAACAGGAAGTGGTAAATCTACAACTGTCAATTTATTATGTAGATTTTATGAGCCTACTAAAGGAACTATTTTAATAGATGGTTTAGATTATAAAGCAAGATCCGTTGGTTGGCTTAGATCTAATATAGGGTATGTTCAACAAACTCCATTTATTTTTAAAGGAACTATTTTAGATAATATAAGATATGGAAATCATAACGCTACTAAAGAAGAAACAATTTCAATCTGTAAATTATTAGATATTGATGAATTTATATCTAACTTAAAAGATGGCTATAATACTTATTTAAAAGATGGAGGTAGTGAATTATCTTTAGGACAAAAACAATTAATATCTTTTGCTAGAGCATTAATTAGAAATCCATCTATATTAATATTAGATGAAGCTACTTCTTCTATCGATACTGAAACAGAAGCTAAAATTCAATCATCTATAGATAAAATGCTTAAAGGTAGAACTTCTATTATGATTGCTCATAGATTATCTACTATCGTTAATTGTGATTCAATATTTGTTATGAAAGATGGCTATATTATAGAAAACGGCACTCATAAAGAATTAATGAATAAAAAAGGATATTATTATTCTTTATATATGAATCAATTTAAAGAATTAGAAATAGATTCTCAATTAGATATATATCAAAATCAAATCTTAGATAAAGATATTAAATTATAATATTTATATTACATATAAATATATAGATATAAATTGTAAGATAGTACCTACTAAAACAAATATATGAAATACAGTATGAAACCATATAGATTTTTTAGATGCTATCCCATATAAAATAGATCCTAAACTATAACTAATCCCACCAAATAATAAAAACATAAACCCATTAAAACCAATTGCATTTAATAATTCTTTAGCTTCTAAAATAATAATCCACCCCGCTACAATATACATAACAAAGCTAATTATTTTATATTTATTAATATTAATAGAATTAAATACAATACCTATAGTTATTAATATCCATACTATGCTAAATATAATATACCCTGAATAAGGAATAACTCCCCACAAAGTAACATCTCTTAAACTTACTAAACAAAATGGAGTATAAGATCCTGCAATTAATAAATAAACAGTATCATGATCTATAATTCTTAATACTTTCTTCCCATTATTTTTAGCTAAAGCATGATATACACAACTAATTGTATAGGTAATCATTAAAGAAACACTATAAATAATAATCGATATAATCTTAATAATATAAGATGTATAACTATTTGGATTACTACTAGGTAAAGTTATATCATAACCTATATTAACTATTTTAATTAAAGAAAATATTAAAACAAAAATACCAAATAACGCACCTAAACCATGAGTAATACTATTCCATAATTCATGTCTAAGCTTATAATTAGGAAGTTCAACTTCTTTTAAACTCATATCGAATACTCCTTTATCTAGTTTATAATACTAGTATAGGTAGTTTCATATTTTATTGCAATATAAAATAATATTTCTAATTAATCTAGAAACTTAAAAAGATATATTAAAAATATTATTAATTATTTAAAAACTTCTTCTTTATAAGGAATAGATATTACACTTCCTTTTCTACTTACTGTAATTGAACTAGCTTTACTAGCTATATCCATAGATTCTTTAATAGAATATCCACTAGCTAATGAACTAGTAAAATATCCAACATAAGTATCTCCAGCAGCGACTGTATCAATAGCATTAACTTTATAACATCCTACTTTTATTTCTTGATCAATAGACTTAAATAAACTACCTTGAGTACCTAAAGTAACTAATACATTTTTAATTCCTTTAGATAATAAATAATCGATAGATTCATTAATATCATCAAGATTAGTATACATTTTAAGTTCAATTTCATTAGGAATAAAATAATCAATATAACTATATAACTCTTCCTTAATAGCTCTATAAGGAGCAGGATTATAAATAACTATTTTATTTCTAGCTTTAGCTTCTTTAATACAAAATTCATTAACTTCTTCACTAATTTCATTTTGAATTATTAAATAATCCATTTCATCAAATAACTTTAATTCAATATCTTTACTAGTTAATTTACCATTACTTCCTTCAATAATAATGATCTTATTCTCACTATTTTTATCAATAACAATTGTCGCATTACCAGTTTCGCTATCTTCACATACTTTAAGAACTGGTTTAACACCATATTTAATTAAAGTATCTTTAATAATAGTTCCATCACTATCATTACCAATAGCACCAATCATTGTCACATCACACATTTTAGATTTAGCTAAAGCTACTGCTTGATTTTCACCTTTTCCCCCAGGTTGAATAAATCTATTTCTTCCAAAACAAGTCTCACCATTAATAGGGAAATCACTATTTAAATAAACAGTATAATCCATATTTAAACTACCAACTACTAAACACTTCTTCATTTATCTTTCTCCTCAATAACCATCGGTAAAAATAAATTCTCAACCATCAATGCTCTTTCTTTTTCGTTATTAGATATTTCTATAAACGCTTTTTGATTAATAGCTTCAATAATATAAATATATAAACTAAACGAAATAAAAGGAGCAATATAAGGTATAAAAAATAAAATTACAAAAAAACATATAAATATTATTAAATTAATAAAAGTTAATAATTTCTTTTTAAGCGATATTAACGCTGATTTTTGAATCATCATCACGAAAGTATCATCTTTATAATAATTATTAAATAACATTAAATTAATAAATATACTAAGTAATACTAAAAATATTGGAATAATAAAACATAAAGAAATATAACCAATATAACTAACTTTAGTATTAACTATTACAACAAAATCAAAATAAATAATAACACCAATAATTAATAAGATGATTATTCCTAAAACTTCAATTCTCCAAGAAAAACTCCATTGACGTTTAATCTCTAAAAAGAAAGTTTTATAAACATTTTCATCATCTTTATTATTAATTATATTATTCATAATGGTATGTAAAGACACTAAACCAGGAAAAAATAAACTAAATAAAGATAATACACTTACTAAAATAAAGATTATATTAAGCATTAATAAATCAAAAGCAAGCTTAGAATATCTATATAAAGGACTATTTAATTTCCCTTCTAGTGTCTTTTTACCCATATAAATTTAATTAATAATCACTAGGTAATTTCATACCAGTAGCATAAATTCTATAAGTAGATAAATGACCCCAATCACTACTACCCGCTGATTCATCACTTCTAGTAAAAGCTACACCTAAATTCTTATCTTGAATAATTCTAGCAAATTCATCAGTAATTAATCCAGTATTATGATTTCTTAAAAATCCAGTTAATTCTTGATTAATACTACCTATTAATTTCCACGATGCAGTCGTATTATTTCCTTTAAAGAATACATCACCAACACTACTTCCATCATTATCAATATAATAAACATCAATCGTATCAGCAATAAAATTAGGTGCTTTACCATCAGTTCCAAAATATTGACGAGGCTTACTAACTATGATTCTATTTTTAACTTCATCATAAGCAAAATCAGCATTATTAATCATATTAGCATTACTTCCAGTACCTCTAATACCTGTTGTATTAATCGCTTTTCTTTCTCTAATTAATTTATAATTATCAATATCAGAAAAATCATATTCTCTTAAATTAGTAAAAGTACCATTTTTTGCTCCAATAGTAGTAAATAATAATACTCTTCCTTTTTTATCAACCGATACTAAAGAAGGTTGACCTGTTCCCCAGCTAGAGTCATTACAATCAAATTCACTATATTTAACAAGGGGATTAATTTTAGTTACTCCATCACTTTTAAAATCACATTTTATCCAAGGACCACTAGGAGTTTTACTAACTGCAATACCAGTTTCATTAAGTGTACAGTCACTAGGAACACATCCTAAATAAGCCATTAAATAATTATAAGTTTCATTATGAAATTTAAATTCACCTTTAATAACACTAGGATCACAAGCATGTCTAGAATCCCAAGATCCATGTTCCCCATGACTTAAAACATAATTCATTTCACTAGGATAAACTACTTTATCATTAATTATTTTCCCATTTTTATAACCAACATAGTCAGTTACATTACCTTCATCTTTATTAGTACAATAATAAACATGAGATTCATTATTTTCGATAAATATTGATGGACAATAATCATAATATTTATCTTCCCCAATTGTCCCATGTTCAAATAATAATCTAACTTCCCCTACTTCAGGAATAAAATCTTCCTTTTTAGTAGGAATAATATTATCTTGATTATCTACTTTATTACAACCAGTAAGCATAAATAATATACTACTTAATATTAAATATTTCTTATTCACTTAAATTAACCTCAAAAGAACATAATTGAGCAGTGAATTTAGAATCTTCTATACCTTCTTGATAAGTAGAATAAATAACTTCTAATTTCTTACTATCTTTATTAACTAAACCATATTCATTAGTAACGATAGTTCCACTATAAATTTCATCCCATCCTAAAGAAGTTTCATCTTCTTTAATCATCGTATCACTACCCATAATATTTTTAATAGAATTCCATTTAGTATTAATATCATAAATAATTGAACTATTAGCACTAGCTACTTCAATAGCATTAGCTTGACCAGGAGCATTACTACTTGGCATTCCATCATTAACTAAATAAGCTTTACTATAATCATCATTAAAAATAAATGTCGCATTAGATATAATTCCATCTTCTCTTAATTTTAATCCACTAGCATTAAGTTCTGTATAACCTACTTCACTATTAATTTTATTAAGATTAGAAAGATCTAATTCCATTACTCTAGTACCTGATAAATTAGTTTCACCAAAAGAATAAGATAACATTACTTTACCTTCTTTATTAATAGAAGTTAAACTAGGACTACCAAATCCAAAACTACCACTATATATAGTAGGATTAGTTAATATAGGAGTATTACCTACTCTAATAAAATTAGAAAATAAATCATTAGTAACAGCTAAACCAATATGATTATTGTAATTATCATTACTATTATTACCTTGATAAGCTAATAAATATTTATATTCTTCATTGTTATAATTAAATTTACCTTTAATGATACTAGGCTGATAAATATATTTATCCCAGCCTTCTTCATTACCTTTAAATATAATATTTTTTTCTTTATAAACCCATTTATTATTTTCTTTAACACCTTTTCTAATAGCAAATACTTGATTACCTTTACTTACTTCATTAGCATCATAAATAATAAATCTTTCATCATTTTCTTCAAAAATAGTAGCATCTTTAGTATTAAATCCAATAGTTTCACTAAATAATAATCCACTACCCATCACATCTTTTTTATCACCTAATTCATAAATAGGTGTTTTAACTTTATTACCACAACTAACCAAAAGTAATGTCGATAAGAAATAAAATATAACTCGATTTGTTTTCATATTAGTCTTTTAACCCCATATTAGTTTTAATAGTATTTTCTTTTGATAAGAAAGTAGTTTTATATGTATCATTAAAATATAAGCCAACATTCTTAATAAAATATTCTAAATCTTCATATCTAGTATTATCACTAGTTAAGAAGAAATTACCTGAAAAATTATCTAAATTTAAAATAGCATCGACTCCATCCATACCTTTATTCCAATCAGGAACAGTGTAAGATGTAAATGGAACTCTAATATATCCTTTAAATCCGACAGGAATTTGAACTTGATCAGATTTTGAATACATCATGTAATCAATATCTTTTTCAACGTCATAAGCTAAATACATTGCAGGATATCCAGTAATACACCATCTTTCAGTAGTAGTTTTACCAGGAATTAATTCATCAAATTGTAAAGTTAAACCAATTTCTTTAACTGATCTATTTTCACAATAGAAAGTAATACCTTTAGCATATTCTTTATTTTCTTCGTTCGTTCTATAAGCAATTTTACGGTCACTAGTTACATTTTTATCAAACATACCTAAACACATATAATTACCATAAGTATGTCCGGATTCAAAAGGTCCAATATGAACAAACATACCGTCTTTTTCTTTATTATAACTACAAGCATTATCACCTATATCATAAGTAACATTTTGTTTTAAAGTCTTATCATCTTTATAATTTAATGAATCAATAATTTTAACATCACCAATCCAACTAGATGGAATAGAAGTATAAACTTTATTAACATTCATAAATGCATCTAAAGCACTATAAACTCCATCATATTCTACTTCACTAACTCTATAAACAAGAGTTTGTTTTAAATCAGTTTGAGAAATAACACCTATATCACCAAAAGAAATATTTAATCCAGAATCGTAGAAAGTATGACAAATAACATTAAATCCTTTAACTTTACTCCAATCAAAACTTTCACCAGCTTTTTGATTTAAGAAACTCTTTTCAATAACAATATTTCCTTTTCCTTCGATTGTGTGAATAGTATTAGGATCTCCAGTAGTATGATTCATTGGAGTAGCTACACCATTACTAATAAAATAAATTGGATTTCTAGTACTATTAGAAGCACTTGGCATATTTAAAATATTATCGTTAGCATCAACAAATTCTAATTGGAAAGCATAATTTCCAGCACCTTCAAAACTAATAGATATTGCTTCACCTTCACTTAAATTAATATTTTCTTTAAATCTAGCAGTTGCAGTAGAAAATACACTACTATCACTATTTTTATTACTAGTAATATTAACACCATTTTCAACATCGCCACTTAAATTAATCTTAGTATAATCAAATAAAACGATAGGTAATTCTTTACTGCCTTCTAAAATAGTACCAGTTCCACCACTCCAAGTTTCAAAATGATTACTTAAAGCAACACTAGCATATATTTCACTACCATCATATGCTTTATTAACTTTAGAGAATATGTCACCAACATTAATATCGATACCATCAGCTTCAAAATAAATTGCATTAGTAGTTTTAATATTATAATTTGATCCAGCCCAACCAGTATCACCTTCTAAAGCATCTTTATTAAAACTTAAATAACCATCAAAATTAGCAGGTAATTCAAAATATTTCCATTCATTAGCAGTTACTTTCTTACTAAATTTACCAGTATTATCGTAATAAGATACTTCTCCACCTGCTTTAATAATTGATCTATTAGCAAATACATCACTAGCAGCATGAATCATGAGCCAAGTAATCTTATCTAAATTATTTTTAATACGAATATAAACTCCATCAGTAAAATCAAATGAATCGAATTTAACCATAAATCCGCCATAACTTCCTAATTTATAATTAATTCCACCTTTAAAATCACCATCAGGTACAAAAGAATCTGCTCTTTCTAATTGAGTAACACTTTGATAATCAGGGCATTGATTAATAAATGTTTTATTAAATTCTTCAGTAGATAATTCTGAAGTATCTAAAATACTTTTAGTATTTGTAAATATATCACCTATAGCAAAATCTGCATAATGATCATAAAATCCGCTATATTCAACATATATTCTCCAAATAGAATTACTTGTAAAATTACCTTCCCCTGCAATTTTAGACATTTGAGTGGTGTAATTCATATAAATAAAACCATCAAAATTAGCAGGTAGCATCATGTAATTTCCCCAACCACGAGGAGCAATACCATCAGTTTCCACTCCATCAGCTGTATAATAAGTTTGTTTAACGTTAGTAGTAGGCGCAATTATAACACCATTAGTTGAATTAATCTTAAAAGTAATAGGTGTATCTGTACTTGTATAATTTCTTATTCTTAAATAGATCCCATCCCCTGAAAAATTAGAATTTCCATTACGTTCAGCATTAATTTCAAAGACATTACCACTATCAGCATCTCTTTTTTTACTACATTTAATGTGAGCTGCTCCATATAAATCACCATCAAGACTAGTTTCAGTTTTTAATTTTTTAGTACTAAATGGTGCTACAATCATTGCAACAGTACTTGCAAATGATAAACCTAATGCAATTTTAGTCATATTATCACTCCTTTCTAATTTGCATTAAATATCAAGAATTTCTTTAAATAAACTAAAGAACTTCTCTTTATTCAAAGATGTAGAAATATAAATTTCACTAGATTTATTATCATTTATAAATGTATAACCATCTCTAGATAAATCTACATCTAATTTAGCCTTTTTTAATGTCACTATATCTTCATCAATTAAACTTGCTACTGTTAAAGGATCATGCATTACAGGATTAGCAAATTGATAGTGGCTAAACCATTTCATCATCGCTTCATAAACAAGTTTAATTGCATTTGATTTATTATTTTTTAAATCATGAACTTCTTTATCAGTTAAAGTAGTTAAACTAGTAGTATTTAAAGTAATACCAACTATTTTTTTAACACCACTATTAATAACAATACTTGCTGCTTCAGGATCACAAAATATATTCCATTCTACAAAATTAAAATCAAGCCCTGCTCCCATAAATCTAATTTCTTTAATTAAAGGAATTATAGAAGGATCTTTTTTAATGGCTAAAGCAATATTAGTCATTGGACCAATCGGAATTAAAGTTACTTCATTAGGATATTTATGAATAGATTCAATAATAAAATCAACTGCATTAGTGCTTTCTATTCGATAATCTTTCATTTTCTCATCCCATTGAGGGAATAAATATTTACCATCTTCATCAACTACTTCTTTTGCTTTTATTTCTTTAGAAATTAAATGATTAATATCTTGTTTAATAGGATTATCTATACCTGGATAAACTTTAATATCATATCCTAAAGAAGCAATAAGACATTTAGCCATCTTTGCTCTTTTTATTGAATTTCTAAAAACAGTAGTAACACCTAAACAATCAAATTTATGACTTTCTAATAAAAGTAATAAAGCAAAAGAATCATCAATATCATCACCAATATCAGTATCTAAGATTACTTTTTTTAATGTATTATTCATGTGTTGCTCCTCTCCAATAAGAAAAATCTCCATTACTAGTTACAAAAGTAGGTTCTTTATAAGATGGATTATTTTTAGGATATCCATAAGTAACGCCTAATATTTTTTTAGTATTTGTATAACTTTGTTTATAAAATGTAATAACTTTTTCTAAACCTTGTCTTTTAGCATAATTAATAGCACTATCATATTCTGTTTCGTAATTTTCTGCTCTAATAATCTTAATTAAAGCTTCAGCCCATTTAGTTTTAATCTTATTAGCGGTTGTTGTTACATTAAAATAAGATTTATCACCGGTATCATGCTTTAAGAAAGTTGGTTTAAAATTATATGAATAAGGAGTTAAAGGTCTTTTCATATTATCAATATAAATATCTTTATCTTTACGACCATTTAATGGTTTAAGCTTATTAATATAAGCTAAATTCATAACTAAAGTCATGTTATATAAACCTAAACTATTGATCCAAGCTTGATCTTCTTTATTACCATTAACACCACTAATATATCGATCAGTCCAACTAATTTCAGTATGAGTATCATTCCAAGTATAAGATTCACCTTCAACACCAAAAGCAACTAATCTTTGACCTTCTTCACTATATAAAAATTCTAATAATTTAATAGCTTTATCAGGTCTTTTACAATTTCTAGTAATCATTGTTAATAAATAACCATTACCAGAAATATCTTGTAAAATAGGAGCTTCATTATCTTTATTTTTTAATATTAAAGGAACATATGTTTTATTATCAGCATAAGCATTTAAAAATGCAGCTTGATAATCTTGAGGAGTAACAGCAGTTACAAAACAATTACCTCTAGATATATTAGTTCTAATTTGAGCAGCTTTATCAGAATAATTACTTGGTCTAATAATTTCTTCTTTATTACATTCATTTAAAAAACCAAGCATTTCTTTATATCGATCAGTTAATCTAATATCTAAATAATTACCATCTTTATCTTCATAAGATGAACAAAAATATTGAGCTAGCCAATCAATTGAGTCATTTCCTTCACCAGTAAAAGCATCTAATTGGAAAGGAATAGCTTCTTCATATTTATTTTTAATATATTTACAACCTTGAATAAAAGATTTAGTAGTTGTCATATCATAACCTGCTAGATAAGCTTCTTTATACCAATCTTCTCTAACCATTAAACATCCATTAGGTTCTAATTTTTCATCATCACTTATATATTTAGTAGAATAAGCAAAATTAGGTACACCATAAGTATTACCATCACCTTCTTTAAAATAATTCCACATATCTTCTTGGATCTTATTTTTAAAAGAAGGAGCCCATCTTTCAATTAAACCATCTAAAGAATATAAATATCCTTGATTAGCAAGTTGAGAACATTGACTATACCAAGATTGAACACTTATCATATCAGGTAATTTATTACCACTAATTAAAGTAGATAATTTTTGATTATCATCAGTAACAGGAGAAACAAATTTAATATTAACACCTGTTTTTTCTTTAATTATCTCACTAACTCGATCATTTCCATATGTATTCCAAGAAAATGAAGAATCATTAACATACCATTCTAAATCCCAACTTTCGACTTTTCCATTTTCATCTTTAAGATATTCCCAAGAATCTTTATCGCCTGGAGTATTAGGAAAATTAGGATAAGTTGCAGTTTTATTATTACCACAACTAACTAAACTTAAAGTCATTAATGACATTAAAAATAATAAAGTAATTTTTTTATGCATAAAGATAACCTCCTATTAACCTTTTAAAGAGCCAACTACTACTCCTTTTGTTAAGGTTTTTAAAATTACTGGATATAAAATAAATATTGGAATAACACTAACCATAATTGCTGCTAAAGAGACAGTTTCAGGAGCAATTTTATTCAATAATTCAATTGGTAAATTAACTCCAGCAGCAGGCATTGATGATTCTTTAATAACTTTCATTAAATAATATTGTAAAGTCCATAAATTCTCACTAGATGTATAAATCATCGTATCGAAAAAAGAATTCCAGTGACCCACGGCATTCCATAAAGCAACAGTTGATAAAACAGGACCACTTAAAGGAAGCATAATTGAAAAGAATATTTTAAATTCACTAGCTCCATCCATTACAGCAGATTCATGAATTTCTTCAGGTATTCCTTTAAAGAAATTTACAAAAACTAACATATTATAAACAGAGAATAAAGCAGGAATTATATAAACTAAGAAATTATCAAATAAACCTAATAAATTAATAACCCAGAAATAAGGAATAAGTCCTCCACCAAAAAACATTGTAATAATAAAGAATCTATAAATAATAGGTTTACCAACTAGATTAGGTCTACTCATTGCATAAGCAACAACTGCAGTGTATAAAACACTAGCAATAGTTCCAATAACAGTTCTAGCAATAGTTATTCCATAACTTTTCCATAATCTAGCATCATTTAAAACAACTTGATAATTTTCTAAAGAAAATACACGAGGATATAACCAGATACCACCATTAATATAATCACTGCCTTCATTAAATGAACCAGCAATAACGTATATTAAAGGATAAATACTAGCTAAAGCAAAGACACTTAAAACAACTAAATTTATCCAATCAAAAGTATGCTTCTTTTGTTTTCTTCCATTACTTCCAATCATTAATTGATTCTTTTTATATATCTTATGCTTAACCATTAGAAAATCCCACTTCCTGTTGTTTTCTTAGCAACAAAGTTTCCACAGCCTAATAAAATAACTGCAACAATTGATTTAAATAAGCCAACAGCTGTCGTATAAGAGTATTGTAGATTGACAGTTCCATACTTATAAATATAGGTATCTAAAACCTCCGATTTCGATAAATTAATCTGGTTTTGGAAGGTATATATGTGATCAAAGCCATTATTTAATAATCCACTGACTGACAAAATAAAGAATAAAATTATAGTAGGCGCAATTGAAGGAATTGTGATATGGAAAATTCTATAAAATCTATTTGCACCATCCATATCAGCAGCTTCAAATAATTGTGGATCAATACCAGCAATAGCAGCAACATAAATTACACTTCCCCAACCCATACCTTTAAGTAAAGAAGTTATAATAATAGTTGCCCAAAAATATTGAGGTTCTCCAAAATTAATTGCTTGATCGATAATTCCAGTTTTAAGTAATATTACATTAATAATTCCATCACTATTTATTAAAGCTAAAATAATTGCACCATAAGTAATCCAACTTAAAAAATAAGGAAAATAAGTAATAACTTGAATAGTTTTACGTATCTTTTTCCAAGGTAATTCACTTAATAATATTGCAAAAAATATAGGTAATGGAAAATTAATACATAATTGTAAAATATTTAATCCTAATGTATTTAACATAACGTTACTAAATTCAGGATCTTCAAAAAATGTTTTAAAATTATCAAATCCAACCCAACTTGAGTCAAATATTGCTTGCATAATATTTAAATATCCATCACCACTTTTAAAAGCTAAAATTAATCCAAACATTGGTAAATAAGCAAATATTGCAATAAAAACTATTCCAAAAGAAACCATAGTCATTAATTCAATACTACTTTTATTCCATTTCTTCTCTTTATGATGTCTAGCTAATGGAGAAATAGTTTTTAATGCTTCATCATAAGGTTTGATTTTCTTTTTTAACTTAAGACTTAACATTTTTTACACTTCCTCTAATCGTTAATGTTGGTTCAATCTTTGTTGTATTATTTGTTTGATTACCACTCATTAATTTCTTTATCACAGTTTTACATAAACCTTCAATATTTTGTTTTACACTAGTAAGTCCTGGAGATATTAAGCCAGAAAATTGGTTATCATCAAATCCAACTAAAGATAAATCTTCACCAATTTTAATATCATTATCATTAGCTATTTTATATACAGCATAAGCACTTAAATCATTAAAAGCAAAGATTGCATCGGCTTTTTTATTTAAAATAATATCTTTAGCAACATTAATAGATCCTTCAAATCTATAATTTCCTTCTACCAATAAACTATTATCAAAAGGAATATGAGCTTCTTTTAAAGCTTTTTTATAACCTTTTAATCTTTCTAATGATGAAGAAATATTTTTAGGTCCAGTAATACAAGCAATTTTTTTATGTCCTAAATCAATTAAATATTTAGTAGCTAAATATCCACCTTTAATATCATCATTAATAATAATAGGACAATCTCCAAATGATATTTTTCTATCTAAAATTACATAAGGGACAGTAATCATTTTAGCAACACTATTAATTTTTTCTTCATCTACTTCTTGGAATAAACTTGGTGGAACAATTATTAAATAATCAATTGATCTATTTGTAATATCAATTACATTCTTTTCAAATTGATCAAAATTATAACCAGAATCAGCGAATATTAATGAATATCCTTTTTCTTTTAATAAATTTTCTAAACATTTAATAATTCGAGCATAATAACTATTTTCAATATCAGGAATTAATATACCAACTGTTTTAGTAGTTTTATTTTTTAAAGCAGCAGCAATATAATTAGGTTTATAATTATATTTTTTACAAGTAGCTAAAATTCTTTCAGCAGTTTCTTTACCTACTAAATCACTTTTATCATTTAAAACAAAGCTAACGGAAGTTATTGAGCAATTACATTCTTTTGCAATATCTTTTATTGTGACACCCATTAAATTAACCTCACATTAAAGTCTTTATCAATAACACCAATATGATCTTTATCAATTAATATATTGACATTATCATTTATATTACAATTATTATCGTTATCTTTTACTATTATAGTTTTATCTAAATCTAATAATTTAACTTTATAATATTTAGAAATATTAAAGTCGATTATTTCTTCAATAACCCCTCTAATCTCCCCTCTTTCTTCTATTTTTAAATTATCAGCATTTGAAATATAGCCAATATGATGTAAATAAAATTTCTTTCCTAATAAACCATAAATTTTAATTATATTTTCTATTGACGTT
This sequence comes from uncultured Bacilli bacterium, assembly GCA_934168325.1. Lineage (GTDB taxonomy): Bacteria > Bacillota_I > Bacilli_A > RFN20 > CAG-826 > Onthovivens. Next base: position 41,845 of record CAKPNG010000003.1, on the reverse strand, counting down.
TCTATTTCAGTATTTAATAACTTATAATTAAATACTTTTCTTACTTTTTCTTTAATATTTAATTCTTTTAGTAAATTAGTATCATTATTAGATAAAGCTAATAAATATTTATTATATAAATCAACATCAACTAAATTATTTTTCTTACAAGGTAATTTCTTTTTAATCTCAGTTAATTCACCATCAATTATATTATCTTTATTTAATCTATCTAATATTAAATTACCATTAATATCATAAAAACTAACTTTAGATAAATCTATTGATATATTTAATTTATCTCCATCAATATAATTATCATCAGCATAATATAAATATTCATCATTTAATTTAACTTCATATAACCATTTATTATTAATCTTTTCTTTTTTAGTAATAATTAATTCAAATTCATTACCAATATGCAAAGCATCTAAAGGTATATTTAATAATAATTCTTTATTATCTTTAATCTTATTATATAAATAATCATTTAATATTATTTTATTATTTAATAAAGTTAATTCTTTATTAAATAATTTAGCATTAATAGTAAATGATTTTGGAATTCTATTTAATAAAGTATGTTCATCTTCTTTTAAGAATAGATGTATTTTATTAATATTAAATTTAATATAAATATGACTACCTACATTTAATAAATCATTTCTAATAGTTTTAATAACTAATTTCTCTTTATTAGAAGTAGTTTCTACAATAATATTAGCTTCATTACCTAAATTCTCAATTACTACAACTTCACATTCAAAAGCATTAATATCATCTTTATTACATATTGAAATATGTTCAGGTCTAACTCCAATTACAATATCTTTTTTCTTAATAATATTTAATTTATCAATCTTAGAAATATCAGATATAGAACAACTTATATCTTTAAAAATAGTTTTTAATAATATTTCTTCTTTATCATAATCTAATTTAGCATTAATAAAATTCATTTGAGGAGTTCCAATAAATCCAGCAACAAATATATTTTCAGGATAATCATATAAATTCATTGGTGTATCAACTTGTTTAATAACACCTTCTTTCATAACAACAATCCTACTACCCATAGTCATCGCTTCAACTTGATCATGAGTAACATAAATAAAAGTAGTTTTTAAAACATTATGCAATCTAGTTATTTCACTTCTCATTGAACTTCTTAGTTTAGCATCTAAATTACTTAAAGGCTCATCAAGTAAAAATACTTTAGGTTTTCTAACGATGGCTCTACCTAAAGCAACACGTTGTCTTTGACCACCACTCATATTTTTAGGTTTTTTATCTAATTGATTTTCAATATCTAAAATTTTAGCAGCTTCATGAACTCTTTTATCTATTTCTTCTTTATTAACATGTCTAATTTTTAATCCAAAAGCCATATTATCATAAACTGACATATGTGGATAAAGAGCATAATTTTGGAAAACCATCGCCATATCACGATCTTTTGGTTCTAAATTATTAGCTAAAACACCATCAATATAAAAATCTCCTGCAGTAATTTCTTCAAGCCCTGCAATCATTCTTAAAGTAGTAGATTTACCGCATCCACTAGGTCCTACAAAAACTATAAATTCATCATCTTTAATTTCTAAATTAAAATCATCAACAGCTCTAGTGCCGTTTTCATATATTTTGTAAATGTGTTTAAGCGATAAATTTGCCATATTATTAGCTCCAACTAAATCGTTTTAGTAACTTTACTATACAACATTAAAATTCGTTTGTAAATATTTTTCTAAAACGATTTAGTAAATATGTTTTAATTGCTTTAAAAACAAAGTTTTATCGCATAATATAGCTATTATTTTATTCATTTTTTATATAATAAGAAAATTAATATCGATTACATTTATGTTATAATGTTAGAGTATTTGAGAGATATAGGAGTTATAAAAATGAAAATATATATAGATATCAATGATTTTAAAAATAAACATGTTATAAGTGAAGCTTTAAGTTCTTATAGTAATATAAAAGGAAATATTGAAATATTTTTAAAAGCTGATGCCTTAGAATATCCTTCATTAGAAGATTTAAAAAACGTCCGTAGACGTAATAAATTCGATGATTCTGATTTAAAAAATATTACTTATTATATAAAACCATATGAATCATTTGAAAAATTAAAACAAAATGATAATTATACTTATTTTAGAATCTATGATGATACCATTAATAGAACAAAAAAACTATTTCTTTTTTATAAAAAAGACTCATCTATTGACTCAATAATAGAAAAATATAATCAAGTTAAAAAATATTATTTAACACATATAAATGATAAAGAAATATCGTTAGGTTTAATTGATAAATTTGATACTAACACTGATTTATATAAATCTTTAAAATCTCTTGATGATTTTAAAGAAATTGTTCCTTTAAATAATATATTTGAAAATCATGATGATATTATATTAATTGATGATGAAACATCTTTTTATATCTTCTCTTTATTAAATTATCACTCTCATTTCATTAAAAAAGAAAAAGATATTAAATCTTATTTATCTATTTTTAAGCCTTTTGGATACCATAAAATAGTTGATAGAGAAGTTAATTTAGATACTTTATTTTTATATTCAACATTTCAAATAGAAAAAAACGAGAAAATAACCATTTCTATTAATGAAGATTCTTCACCTTCTCAAATTATTGAATTCTTAACATTTTTAGAATCAATAAGAGATAAAACTATTGATGATATTGATTAATAAAGTAGTAGTTTCTTCATTTGGTGTATTAGTAGGTAATTTTAAATAACCTAATACACCTAAAACAATAACTAAAGTAATTTGTAAAACTAAAAATATAGATTGAGAAATAATAAGTCGATATTTATTTTCATAGTCTTTATATCTAACTTCTTTAAAGATAAAGAAAAATAAAATATAAACTATTGATCCCCATAAAATACCGCAAGGAATAAGAACTGTATCGTTCATTTCTTGAAGTTCACCTCTTAATCCTCTTAGATATTTAATAGCTAATACATAATTAGTTACAATTCCTAAAGCAAACGATATAAATAAAATTTCTAATACCATACGTATATTATAAACAAAATGCATCCCGATTGGGACGCATTTTAATATCATTATAATTAAAATTTGGAATTATTATTTTTTCTTTAAGTATTTTAAGCAGTCAAGAGCAACTGCAACAATAATAATAACACCTCTTAAAACGAATTGATAATAAGGGTTAATACCTAAGAAAGTTAAAGCATAAGTTAAAGCAGTAAAGATAATAGCACCAATAACAGCACCTTTTATTTTACCAATACCACCAGAGAAAGAAATACCACCAACAACACAAGCAGCGATAGCATCAGTTTCATAACCAGTTCCAGTATCGAATTTAGCTGTACCAATTCTAGCTCCTTCAAAGAATGAACCAAAGCCGTATAAAATACCAGCCATAATAAATACACCCATAGTAACCCAGAAAACAGAAATTCCAGAGACACTAGCAGCTTCAGTATTTCCACCTACAGCATACATATTTTTACCAAATTTAGTTTTATTCCAAATAAACGAAACAATGATAATACCAATAATTGCGTAAATTAATAATAATGGGAATACACCACCAATTTTACCAGCAATCATTGATTTAAGGCTTAAATCAATAACACCAGTATTTTTTGAATCTGTAGCAACAGCCATTAAACCGAAAATAATAAGTTGAGTACCCATTGTTGAAATAAATGGATGCATCTTGAATTTAGCTGTAAAGAATCCTGCAATACATGAGAATAAAGTAGTAAAGAATATAGTTGTTAATAAAGCTAGGAAAATTCTAGCTCCACCAGGTAAACTAGTAAAATCAAATTGACTTCCAAATATAGGCGCATTATTTTTACCAGGATACAAGAATATACAGGTAATAACAGTTCCCATACCAACCATTCTACCAATAGAAAGGTCAGTACCAGCAAGAAGAATTAAACCAGCAACACCAAGAGCTAAGAAAATACGAGGTGAAGATTGATTTAAAATTTCAAATAAATTCTTAGAGTCAATAAGATCACCTTTGCCCATTGGTCTACTTATTGCACAACATACTAAGAAGAATAAGACCATAGCAATATATAAACCATTTCTTAATAAATAATCTTTAAAATTGAAACGGAATACATATCTTTCCCAACTTGCAGCTATTTTTTCATTAATTAATAATTTATCATCATTGAAACTATTTAAATATCTAACAATATCTAAATAAATTTCATGAACTTCTGTTTTAATATCAGCAAGTCTTTTCTTATGATTTAATTTTAACTCGAATAATTTAGATGAATGAGTTCTTTTTAAATTAGCTAAACGTCGACAAACTTCTTCTCTACTTGAACCATCAGCATTAGCTTTTTCTTCAAAAATAAGTTTATTAAATCTTTCTTTTTCTTCTTCAACTTTTTGCTTATAAAGAGCATTTTCTTCAGCTTTTAAAGTTTTTGCTTCTTGCTTTTTGGCAACATAATATGTTCTTAAGTTATCATTTAAATAACTTTTAGCTTCAGCAATAATAGCTTTTTCTTCTTCTTTATAATTATGCTTAATTCCTTGTGCAGATTTTACTTCACTTTTTAAGGCTTCAATTTTTGATTTCTTTTCTTCTTTAGATATTAATTTATCATTTCTAATTGCACTAATATCTTCTTCAAGTTCTAATACTTTTGTAGATCCATCTTTTCTTAAATCTGCTAATTTTCTTTGATAAATATGTATCTCATGTTTAACAGCAGCAAGATCATAAGTTGATAAATCTACAGTATTTGTATTTTTATTCATAAATATCTCTCCTAACTATATTACAAATATTTTGCACTGAGTCTTAATAATTCTTCTTGATTAGTGTCTTTTGTTTCAACGATACCAGCAAGTCGATAATTACTCATAACAGCGATTCTATTTGTTATACCTAAAATTTCTGGCATTTCACTAGAAACAACGATAATAATTTTACCATCTTTTGCCATTTTATTGATTAATTGATAAATTTCATATTTTGCACCAATATCAATACCTCTAGTAGGCTCATCAAGTAATAATATTTCTGGATCTCTAGCAAGCCATTTACCAATAATAACTTTTTGTTGATTACCACCAGATAAAGCAGTAATTAAATCAGTTTCATCACTATATTTAGTATGCATTAATTTTAATGATTTAGTAGTAGCATCTTTCATTTTTTTATTAGCTAGGATTTTATAATCCATATATTTATCTAAACTACAAATAGTTGTATTATAAATTAAATCACCTTTTGCAAACATACCATTTACTTTTCTTTCTTCAGTAACGAAAGCAAAGTGATTATCCATAGCATCTTTTGAATTGTTAAAAACTAAATTTCTGCCATTTAAGAATATTTCACCATTAGCAATTGTTCTAACGCCAAATAAAGTTTCTAATAATTCACTTCTACCAGCACCAACTAATCCATAAATTCCAAATACTTCACCTTTTCTAACAGAAAAAGAAATATCTTTTAATGTAGGTTCATATTTTGTATTTAAATTTTTAACTTCGAAAGCGATCTCTCCTGGAATATTATCAACTGGAGGAAAACGTTGTTCAAGAGAACGCCCAACCATTGCAGAAACTAATTCATTCATATTAGTTTCTTTAACAGGCTTAGTCATAATCATATGACCATCTCTAAGGACACTAACTTCATCACATATTTCAAAAATTTCGTCCATTTTGTGAGAAATATAAATAAAAGAAACACCATCATTTCTTAAATCAGAAATAATTTTAAATAATTTTTTAACTTCTCTTTCTGTTAAAGAACTTGTAGGTTCATCTAAAACGATAACTTTTGCATCATAAGAGACAGCTTTAGCAATTTCACACATTTGTCTTTGCGAAACTGACATTGTTTTCATTGGAACATCTAAATCAACATAGATACCTAATCTTTTGAAAAGTTGATTCGCTTTTTCTCTCATTAATTTTTCATTGACAATTCCAAATTTAGTTCTATATTTACCTAAAAATAAATTATCCACTACATTTCTTTCTAAGCATTGATTAAGTTCTTGGTGAACCATTGCAATACCATTTTCAAGAGCAGTTTTAGGACTGTCGAATTCAATTTCTTTTCCGTCAAATATTATTTTTCCATCATCTTTTGTGTAAATACCAAAAAGAATCTTCATCATTGTAGATTTTCCAGCACCGTTTTCGCCCATAAGACCTAAAACTTTGCCTCTTTTAACGTAAAGATCGATATTACTTAAGACTCTATTACTTCCGAAAGCTTTTGAAATATTAATTAATTCTAATATATTATCATTCATAAAATACTCCATTTTAACAAAATAGGACACTATCTTAAGATAGTGTCCTAAATACTAACTTTTTATTAATTAAGCTTCGTTAAGTTTTTCTTGATATAAGGCACCACTAGTTGTTTCAACCATGTTTACAACATAACCATCGTAGTTTCCTAAGTTAGTGAATTGGGAAGTAAGTGAAGATTCTTGAGTTCCATCACCATAGATATAAGAAATATCAAAATTATAGAATTTTGCATATCTTTTAACTGTAGGAATAAATGATTGATTTAAGAAGTTATCAGTTGCGGAGTAAACTGTCCATAAAAGTTTCTTCTTTTCAGCATTAGTTTGTTTAATACCTGTATCTAATGTATCTTCTAAAATAGCATCAACATTAGTAGCAGTAACGATACCATTTTCAGCTAACATAGCTTTAGCATCTGTTTTATAATTGACGACTGCAGATTTAATTTGGTTACCATATTTGTCAGCTTTTGTAAAGCCAGCAGTTGTAACTTCATCACCTTTTAATCCATCAATAACGTTTCTTGCTAATTGTAAAACTGTTAAGACTTGAGCATGGTGGTTTTGTGAAATTGTACCTTTCATTGATCCACCTTGTTTAATTAAATTAAGAGTTGAAGTATTAGCATCATAACCGAATGTAGGGATTACTCTTTTGCCATATTGTCCGATCATACCTTCAGCCATACCATCGTTATTAGAAACGACTAAATCGATTTGATCATTATATTGGTTCATCCAACCACCCATTGTATCAGCAGCAACTGATGATGACCATGGACCAGCAGCATCTCTCATTTCTTTAGCAGCTAATTCTTTAATTTTATATGTTTTACCATCTTTAGCTTTAACAGAACCTTCTCCGCTAACTGCTGTTTCTTGAGCAGTATCAGCAAGACCAAAAGCTCTTCTTACACCACGTGTACGTGCTTCAGAGTCATTGTGTGAGTTTTGTCCGATTGCTAAAACATAACCGATAGTTCCGTCTTTATTGACATCCATTTCAGCTGCATGTTCTTTAATATAATCAACAATCATTTGACCTTGAGTATCGCCACCAGCTACAGCATTAAATCCACCATAGTAAGTTTTGTCACTCCATTTCATAACGTTAGTATCAACTGTGTTATCTGCTTTAGATGGTTGTCTATTATAGAAGATAAGTGGTTTTTCTTTAGCACTTGTAGAATTACCACCACAGCTTGCTGCTAAACCTGTAAATACAGTTAATGCAACGATCGGAATTATTTTCTTATTCATATTGTTTTATTGTCCTCCTAAAAATATTCCATTGATTTATAGAAAACTTATTTTATCGGTAAGAATTAAGTTTTCTCGTATCTCCTTTATTATAAATTGTAAGCGCTTACAAAACAACAAAATTTTAAAAAATAGTAATTTTATTCGATACAGCCGAATGTTTTTACAATAAAATTAATGTAAAAAGTAATTTTTTTGTAATTTTTTTGTAATTAAATATCTTTTTTTAAATCCTCTTAGTTCTTTTTAAAACAATATATTAAAAATGTCCCTAACTAACTAGAGACATTCATATTTATTTAATATTTATATTATAAATTATCTAACACTACCAACTTTTACGTTAATGCTGTATGAACCATCAAAATCTTGATATTTATCACGTAATTTATCAATAGCTGATTCGGTTCTACTATAAATTCTATCAGCAGCATTTTCTAATTCATATTTTAGTGTTCTTTGTAATTCATTCATATCATATTGACTAGTAGCATTACTTGTAACAGATACATCTATAGTATATGTAATATCATTTCCATTAATTCTTACATTAACATCAAAATTAGCTCTACCATAGCTTAATTCATGTCTACCCGAATATTCTCTAGCAACTGATCTACATTTATCTTTTAATATATTATAAAATGGTCCAGTAGCTCTATCTCTATCATCCCAAGATTCATCACTATGATTATTACGTCTATTATTATAACTTCTATTAGCGCTATAACTAGTTGAAACACCTCCATTTGAAATATAATCAATAATCATTAATACAAATGCAGTTAAAGGAACAATTGAAATAACTAATAATGCAATTATATATGTAGCACGTGAATCAAAATAATAATCAATAGAGCTGCCTCCTGCTACTCCACCAATAACAAAAGCGGCAGGAAGAAAAGTAAGAATAGTAGAAACAGCAAATATAAAACTATATGCTATTCTTAATCCACTTTCTCCATCTTTATAAGCCCTAGTTCCTTTTACAATATTAGCAAATGAAGAAGTAATAGCTCCAAATAAAAAGAAAAGAATCGTTGATATATAACTTGCTTTATCATTACCAACTGATCCAGTAATAAAAATAATTATCCCAAATATAATTGAAATAATACCAATATAAAGAAAGGCATCTTCCAATTTATCATTAATTTCTTCGCTTTTCTGCATAAAATGGAATACACCCATTAAAATAGCTAAAACTCCAGTTACTATTATCATTGATTTTGAAACAAAACCTAATGTAATAAAGAATCCAACTGCACAAAAAACTATGCAAATAAGATTCATGAACACATCTTTAAATCCACGTTCCATAAATTTCCCCCTAAATTTATTACGCAAAAATAATAATTCTAATAAATTATCTTGTCAATTTACTATTTGTGAATTTATCAATTAATATAAATAATAATGATTATATCAATTATATTTTATATAATTTTATCAATAATAAATTTATATAAAATATCAGCATATTCTTTATGAGCTAAATATGATGGATGCCCATCAGATCCATTAGTATCGCCTTTAAATCCAATCATAAAGCAAGTATTATCTCCATATTTCTTATTAACATTATTAACACTTATATTTAAAGCATTAAGCATCTCTTTAGTAAAAGGAAAAGACATATTATAGCAACATACAATCTTACATTTAGGTGCTTTATTTTTAATATAATTAACTAATATATCAAAATTATTAATATATTCATTAATACCATTTACTTTATCTATTTCTTTAGTATTTATATCTAAATAACCTGTATTATCATTAGTACCTAAATTAATAACTGCTATATTAGGTATATTATTATCTCCATGATACTTATGAATACCATCATAAGTATCATATTTATCCATAATATTTAAACCAAATATAGATAAAGATTTAGTTAAAGATACTCCACTAAAACATATAATAGATGGATCATAATCTAATTTATTAGCTACTAAATTAGCATAAGCGATAGTTCCATCTTGTTCACTAGTTAGATAAGCTTTAACACTAGGATTACCTAAATTACCATATCCAGCAGTTAAAGAATCTCCATAAAATTCAATTAAATTTCTTTTAGGACTATAAGTTCTTTTATAATATTTATAATTTTTACCTACTAAATTAGACATATATAATTTAGTAGTATTAAGTTCATTCATTTTAATTACTTTTATTTGATGTTTACCTATTTCTAAATTTTTAATTAAAGTAACTTTTTCTTCTCCTTTAGTTAATTCAATTACTTTATCTACTTTATTATCTATATATATCTTAATATATTGATGCTCATATAAATCAGATTCAGTTAATAATGTAGCTTTTAATTCATTATTAATATTAATAGCTTCAATAATTAATTCAAAACCAGTTCCAGTATAGCCAAAAAATATTTGCTTTTTATCTTTATAATCTAGAATTTTACTTCGACCATATAAATTAATAGAACTTCCATCAAATATATTTAAATTATCTATTTCTTTATCAATATAATTCATAATCTTTCCCTTTAAATCTATTTGAAATTATACTACAAATATACCTAGTTATGTCATTATTTATCATTAAAATAGTAATCTTTTAACTCATTACTTATGAAATATACATCACATAAAAAAAGAAACCTTTATCAAATTATAATATCGCGGTTTTAATACGTTCGATAAAAATTGAGCTATTAGTTAATGCAAATTTTGCCGCTAATAGTGGCAAATTTGATAAAAACGCATCATTTTTAATCAACATTAAAAATCCACATTTTTATTCTGTAGACTTTATTAACTTAAGTATTTATCTTAATAATAATTATTTATTAGTAACTAAGATTGTATTATAAACTTTACGACAATCTTTAAGATTATAAGTTCCATAATCAGAACTTCTTACTCTTAAAGTAAGTTCATTATTACTCATATCTTGAGTAATAAGTTGAGTAGATCCCCCACCATCAAAATTAAGAGCATCGTAAGATCCTAAATATCGCATAAGTTCCGCTAATTCTGGTAAATTAAGACCATAAGAATCAGTTGCTTCAACATTAGTTAACTTTTTGTTATATCTTAAAGCTTCGATCGTGCATAATAAAACTCTATTTTTATTAACAACACCAACAGCACTACGGGGAATATCTTTAACTTGAGCACCATTAGTATTTTCTAAAGTAACAGTAGGAGCAATTTTTCCATTTTCAACTAAACTTTGTCTACCACCAATTACATTATTATAATAATCAAAAGTTTCATCTTTATTATTAGTAATACTAAAACCAATTTGATCATCTATTTTAAAATTCATTTCTTTCTTACTAATAATATAGAAATATTGATCACAATCTTTAAAAGATTTCTTACCATCAGCTTTTTGCTTACTAATATTAGTTAATTTGCCTTTAATAAAAGTATTAGAATCTTCTTTCTTAATCTTATAAATATTATCATTAGTAGATAAAGAAACACTAATATTAGAATTAACTATATTAAATGAATTATCTCCATTCATATTTATAGAATTATAATAAACATTGTCTTTAATATTGATAGTATCTTTATTTTCATTTAAATAAATAATTTGATAACTAAAGCCAGTTTTTACTGTTTCTTCAATATTTTTATTATTAACAATTGGGGAAATTTTAGCCTCATTGCCACTAAATCCTATAAGCATTGGTTTAGAAGCAGGTAAATCACTCTTTAAATCTTTATAATCATATACTCCATTATCATTATGTTTGCTTTTAATAATTTCATTATCTTTAACATAAGCATTAACTGAAGTTCCACTACCTGTCGCAAAAAAATCTGCATTCATAATAGCTGCTATTTTTTTATTAGTACTATTTTGATAATCAATTAATTGTCCATAAGCAGTATCAATCCCACTTTTAGCATAATTTGTATCAATTTTAGCTTTTGTTAAGTCTACATCAATAATATTAGCAATTACTTTATGATCATTATTTAAATTAAAAGAATATGTAATATAATCGGCTCCATCAATTAAATTTATTTCTCTAACCTTTTTAAAAGTATCTTTTTTAAATAAAGTAGGAGTAAATTCTTCTAATTTTGGATAAGTTTTATTCTTCCCGGGAGCAAGCGAATCAAATATTGTTTCTTCTACTGGTTCTGGAGTTGGAGTAGGAGTTGGTTCGGGATCAGGTTTAACAATTGGTCCATCTTCTTTTTTATTACAACTAAATAAACCCATAGCCATAATACCAACCAAAACTATTTTATTAGCAAATTTTTTCATATAACGCCTCCTTTTAATATTCCATAGGCTGAGCCTAAATGTTCACCATTTAATAAAATGTTTTTAATATATCTTTGTAAACTTGTATTTTCTTTATAAGAATTTATATCTTTTGAATAAGTATTAAATACCCAGAAAATACAATCGTCGCTATCTTTATTAACATCTTTTATATCAAATAAATTCATAAATTCTTTAATATGAGAATCTTCTTTTAATATTTCTTTTAATTTTGGACTTAATAACCAGCTATTTAAACAAAACTTATAATCAATATTGAATTTATTTAAGAAAAACTCTTGAGCATCTTTTATTGATTTAATAATATCTTTTTGAATTAATTTAGCATCACTAGGAATATGAATATATATTTCTTTTGTTTTATGAGATATTTCATATTCTAATTCACCTATTCTAAATTCTAACATTTCAGTTTGTCTATAAGTCCACCAATATCTATCAAATATATATTTTTTTGTCGCTTTTTTAGTTTCTAATAAAAATCTATTAAAGCATTTAAATGTATCAAAATATATATCTTGATTAATATTTAAACTCTTATAAGTTTTAGATAAAGAGAACGCTTTATATAAATAAGTTGTTAACATAATGAATCCATCTTCATCGTTTAAACTATTTTTAATTTCTTCAAAATCAGCATTTTCTTTAGTTAAATCACTATAAATTTTATAAAAATTATAAATATTATTATTGAAGATTTCCTTGATTTTTTTACAATTAACCTTGCTAAACCCAAGTATTTTTATAAATTTATCAAAAGTCATTACTATTTTCTTCTTTTCTTTTACGTGTAATAAGATAAGTAAAAGTAATTCCCATTAAAGCAATTATTGAAGCAATTATTGATGTAGAAACTATACTTCCTCCACATCCTTTTTTAGTTTCAGTTTTATTATTATTAACTAATTTAATAACATCACTAAATATAACAGACTTATATTGAGGAGTACCTTTAGGTCCTAAATATAATCCACTCATAACAACATAAGCATAATTATCATGTTCTTCGATAAAGAATGGTTTCATTTCAATTGTTTTTTCACCACTATCTCCACCATAAGTTAAATATTTACTTTCAATAGTAAAATCACTATAACTTACGCCTTTATCTAATTCATATTCTTCAAGTAATATTGGTCTAATAGCAAAATCTTTAATAACATCAGCATAGTTATTAGTCAATCCAACAACACCATTATTCATTCCTTGATACATGCTTGTTGCATTATCATAAGTCCAATAATATCCTGCAAATCCTCTTTCAGCTAATCTTTTATCATAAGTTTTATTATATAAACTTCTATTTAAATCTATACCGAAATTATTACTATTTAATACAGCTATACCATCACTAGTAACTTTATTAAACATTAATTCATTAAAATTATTTAAAGTTGAACAAGGAATTGTACTTATCTTATCTATCATTCTAGTTAATTGAGCGTTATAAAATGAAATGCATACAACTTGATCATACATGTCTGATTCATCAAGATATGGTTTTAAATAATCTACAAAATCAGCATCATCACATTTAATTTCTAAAACTAAGACAGTTCCTGTTTCTTTACATAATTTTAATATTTCATCTAAGAAAGGAATATGAACTCCTTTTCCAACTGTAATACCACTATAGTTTTTAATAATCTTATATTGTGATATTTCTTCACTGGTCATTTCTTTAATTTTTCCAGTGCCATTACATGTTCGATCAATAGTTTCATCATGCATTACAACAATCTTTTTATCTTTAGTTAGATGAGCATCTATTTCTATATGTGATGCACCATTTTTAATAGCTTTCTTACACCCTTCATAAGAATTTTCATAAGTTGTCATACATAATCCACGATGAGCAATATTTATACTTGTTCTATTAGTATTCTTTTGTGGTTGTTGAGTTTTTTCAAAATATGCATAGCAATCATTAGCTTTATTTATTTCATTAGTTATGATTCCGTAAATGCCTTTGCTTAATAAATCAACTACCTTTAAATCAGAGTATTCATTGACAAAAGTCCATACAACTTTCATTCTTCCATAAAGGTACTTAATATTATCATAAGTGGCTAAATCCTCATTAATAATCACGATATTGGCTCTAGCATCAGTTGATTCATTAACAATTTTACCTAAGTTTAATTCAGTCTTATTACTATAATCAATAATACCTCTAATCTTAGCTCCATTACCATTACTACATCTAACTTTTTTAACTAAAGCAGGATTATTACTAATAACAGCAAAATCTAAAGAGCAAAAAGTATTATCAATATATTCAATAAATTTATCTGTAATTTCTTCATCACTAAGATAAATATCGGCAATCATTTTTTCTTTGATATAAGTATTAAATCCATCTTTTAAACTTATATTAAAACTATTTAAATTCTTATCACATATTTCAAGTTTATTATTAACATAAATTATAATATTAGATGGTCTTATTTCACTTTCGCTAAAAGCTTTTAATTGATCTAAACTACTTATTTCGCTATTAAAATAAGTAGGACTAACTAAATTAGATTTCTTATCATAAGTTTTAGCAACAGTAGTATCAATTTTAATAGCACTTCTATTACTAATAGAATTATCAAAATCATTATTAATACTATTAGGTTTTTGATTACTACCTAACCCCACTAATAAAGTAGAAAGTACAAGTGGAAAAATTATTCTTCTATAATTCATAATAAACCCCTTTATTTAATATTCTTTTCTATAAAATCATATAATATTTTTGTATATGTATTATGAGCAATTAATGAAGGATGACCATTTGATCCGCTTTGATTTCCACCAAATTGTAAAACGTATCCAGTATTTGCTCCATATTTTTCATTAATATTACTATTTGATGTTTTAATAGCACTTATTAATTTAGTTCCGATATCATAACACATGTTATAACAAGAAATAATTTTACATTCAGGAGATCTAGCTTTAATATAATCAACTATAATTCCATAATTTTTAATAAATTCTTCGATGCCTTTTTTCTTTTCAGCACTGCTTTTATTTTCATCAAAATAGCCACCATAATCATTGCTACCTAAATTTATAATAGCTATTTTAGGTTTATTATTTTCACCATCATACTTATTAACACCATCATAAGTGTCATATTTATCCATCATATCAACACCATAAGGAGCTAAAGTCTTAGTTAAAGCAATTCCACTCCATGCAATAATTGATGAATCACAATCTAATTTATCTGCTAATTGTTGCGCATAAGATAAAGTCCCATCTTGTTCTTTTGTTAAATAAGTTTTACTACTAGGATCGCCTAAATTTCCATAGCCAGCAGTAATAGAATCTCCATAAAATTCTATTAAATTTCGTTTAGGATTATAAGTTCTTTTATAATATTTTAAATTAGAACCAGCTAAGCTAGACATATATAATTTAGTTGTACTAAGTTCATTCATTTTTAAAACCTTAAGTTGATGCTTACCTGCTTGTAAATTTTTAAATAATGTAACTTCTTGTTCGCCTTTATTTAATTCAATAACTTCTTTTTCTTTACCGTCTATATAAGTTTTTATATATTGATGTTCATGACTTTCAGATTCACTTAATAATGTTGCTTTAATTTCATTTATCTCACTAGTTGGCTCGCATATTAATTCAAATCCAGTAGCAGTAAATCCAAAAAATACTTGTTTTTTATTGTTATAATCAATAACTTTACTTCTACCATATAAATTTATTGAACTATCATTAAAAATATTTAAATTTGATATTTCTTTATCAATATTTCCCATAATATTATTTTCTTTATTACAACTAAAAAGAACACTACATGATGTAGCAATAACTGCCATCGCAATTTTAAATTTATTATTTAAAGTCATAACCTAAACTCCTAATATTATTATAATATAATAATATTGATTTAAAGTTCGATAAAATAATAAAATATTAAGATTTTTTAAATGCTATTTTTAATTTACGATTATAATTTTTCTTAATAAATGTTAATTTTTATCTAAAAACAATAGTTTTTATAAAAAAGAATATTAATTTTTATTAAATTATCAAAAAAATACATAAAATAATGAAAATATTCTTTTTTTAAGAAAAATATGGTTATTTTATATTTTAAAATGTTAGAATAAAAATATGGTTAATGAAGCTAAATTTTTAAATACGAATTTCTTACATGGAAGTGAAATTTATTTTGTTATGTCAAAAATAGAAAAGGAATATCCACTCCATTTCCATGAATTTTATGAAATAGAATTGCCTATTGAAGGCGAAGGCTATGAAATAATTAATGGTGTTAGACATGAAATTGATTATTCTACAATTTTTTTATTTCATCCAACTGATTACCATCAAATTTTTGCTACTAAACCAATTACAATGTATAACATTGCTTTTACTAATTCGGTAATTGATGAAGAAATTATTTCAAACTTCTTAAATTATGAAAGTGGTATTGTAATTGAATTAAGTGAAAATAAGCTTAATCAAATTAAAACTACAATTAAATTAATACAAGAAATATTTAATAGTCATCGTTCTAATAAAGAAGATATATTAAGTCATTTATTAAATGCTTTACTTCTTATAATTATTGGATCTAGACAAACTCCTGAAGCTATAGAAAGTTCTCAAAGTCCTATTGTTAGTGTTTTAAAATATATTCACGAAAATTATTCTTCTAATCCAACTTTACAAGAATTAAGTGATTATTGTGGTTATCAAAGAAATTATTTCTGTGATTATTTTAAAAAGAAAACTGGATTTACTTATAAAGATTATTTATCTAATATAAAAATAAATGCTTCAAAAAGATTATTAAAGATTACTAATAAATCAATAAAAGAAATTGCTTTAGAATGTGGTTTTAATAGTGTAAATAATTTTATTAGAAAATTTAAAATACACGCTGGCATCACGCCAATGCAATATCGTAAATTATATTTAGAAACTAAGAAATAGTTTCTTGATAATATTTAAATTTAAATATTCTTTCTCCAAGACTTCTTTGAGTTTTAGAAGTTAATTTTAATATTAAAGATATAGAACTTAATATAATAAATAAAGATATTATATGTAAAAATGAAATTGTTAAATTACCAAGAATTAAAAATTTAAATGTTAATAAATTTAAACTTCCTTCAATAAATATAATAAAGAATAATAAATAAAAAAGTTTAATAAAAGCTAGTAAATAATTTTTAAATATAGTTATTTTATTAAACGATTTATCTTGATTAAGTCTAGATAATTTAAATATATATTCTCCAATAGTTCTACTTTTTTTGTTAACTAAAGGTATTAATAATTCTGAAATTGATATAGAAGTTATATAAGATAAAAATATAAGGCCTAATAAATTATTACTTTTAGTATTATATAATTTTTCATATCTATAAAAACTATCATTATAATCTTTATATTTAAGTAAATAATCACCTGCAGTTTTATATAATTTAGTAAAATAATTAGAAAATTCATTATCGACATTTCTTAAAGTTGAATAATTAGATTTCATTACATTATATTGAAATAAATATCTACAAGTATCGATATTCAATCTAGGTAAAGTATTATAATCACCATCAAAAGTAAAAAATTTACTACCAGTATTATTAATATCCATAAAAGTATCTATAAAATATTTTTTATAATCATTATCTATTACTTCTAATATTTTATTATTATTTTTATCAACTTTATCAATAATATAAGTTGTCATAAAATAAGCTAAATCATTATTTAAATAATCGTTTTTTTTGACATCTTTAAAGAAATCTTTTTTAGTTAAATAACCAACATTATCTAAATCTTCTTTATAAATTTCACTATAATTTTCATAGCAAAATTTTATATTTTGATAAACAAAAATTTTATAAAGTCCATCAACATTACTAATAGCATTGGTTTTATTATTATAGTAAATTAAATGAGAATCCATTCCAATCTCAAGTATTTTTTCTTTATTTAAACTAATCTCTTCATCTTTTTTATATTGATAAGCATTGTAATAAATTGGTCTAATAATACCAAAAAAAGAAATTACTATTAATAATAAAGTAATAAGAGAATCAATTAAATTAGCTAGTATGATTGACTTATTGCTAGCTAATATATATTTGTCTTTTTTATTTAATTCGTTATTCATCAATTCTAATAATTTCTATAAGTTGTGGAGTAAAATTAGTCATTCCCATTGATAGATTTAATCCAATATTCATATAAAAATCACCATAATAAATTTCGTTATTAAAACTATTTTTATATTTATAATTTTTATTTAATCCTTTTAATTTAATAAATCTAGATTTCCAATTTATATGTCGATAATTCATAAAATAAATTATAGCTCTACTAGCATCTTTTTCTACTAATTCCCAACATACAAAATTAGATTCATAAGGATTAATTAAAGGATAATAATCTCCTTTATCAATAGTATGTTTATTATTTAAAAATCTTTCATTAGCAATATGAACTTCTTTTAAATCTTCATCATTTAACTTAGTAGGATCTAATTCATAACCAAAAGTACCAAACATTGCAACCGCAGCTTTTTCTTTAATAGATAAATATTTTCTAGCACTTACATGAGATCCAATGCATTCTAAAGGATAAAATAAATTAGTTGAATATTGAATTTGTGATCTAGAAATTGCATCTGTTTCATCACTTGCCCATATTTGATGTGAATAAAATAACATTCCTATATCAAATCGACCTCCGCCTCCAGCACATGTTTCAAGTAAAATATTAGGATAACGTTTATTAAATCTATTTAATAAATCATAAGTTCCTAAAGTGAATAAATGAAATATCTCTCTTTCTTTATCCTTAGATAAAGTCATAGAATAAGTTTCAGTTAATAAGCGGTTAAAATCCCATTTACAATAATCAATATCGTAAGTATCAAATATCTTACAAATTGAATCAAAAACATAATCTCTAGCTTCTTTATTAGTTAAATCTAAAACAAATTGATGTCTTAATGTAGTAGGATTTATCGAATTATCAAATAAAGCAAATTCAGGATGCTTTCTATATAATTCACTATCAAAACTAATTTGTTCAGGTTCAATCCATAAACCAAATTTAATATTTAAAGAATGAGCATAATCAATTACTTCTTTTAAATTAATTTTATTATTATTAACCCACCAATCACCTAAAGAAGATCTATCATTATTTCTATTACTAAACCATCCATCATCTAAAACTACTAAATTAATATTCATTTTCTTAGCTTGTGTAATAAAATTTTTAATTTTATCAGTATCAAAGTCCATAAAACAAGCTTCCCATGAATTAAGTAAGATAGTATTTTCAAATCCATCAACATATCTTAAAACATGTTTTCTAATAAAGTCATGGAAAGTATGAGTAACATAATTTACTCCTTTAGAAGAATAAATTAAAAATGCTTCAGGTGTAATAAAAGTCTCAAATTTATCTAATTTTGCTTCAAAATAATCATCATTTATGCCTAATATACATCTTGTTTGATCCATATTAGTTCCATTAAATTCGAATTTAAAATTACCAGAATAAACAAGACCTCCGCCAATAACTTCACCAAAATCATCGTTAGAATCTTTATGTTTTAACATAAAAACTGGATTGTGATAGAAGCCTTTAGCTCCTGAAACTTCTTCTATTAATATAGTGTTATGTTTAATATCTTGAATTTCTATTTCTCTATCAGTAGCATAAGTTCCTTGAATACTCATTAATTTATAATCATCATTATTTAAATCTAACGCTAATGAACTAGCTTTATTAATATAAATAGGATTATTAGATTTATTAATAATTTCATTATGTCTAACTATTAAATCTAAATCTTCATAAATTGTATAATAAGCATCTAAATATATTTCATCTTTTAAATCTTTTAATGTAATTTTTAAGGTAATGCATTCATTTTCCTTGCCTTTAATATAAGGCATATTGTCAAATTTAGTTTTTCCTTTAAAAATTTCATGACTAATATATCTAAAATCAGTAATTAAACTATTATCACTATGGTTAATTACGATTAAAGGTTTTCTTTTATCATAAGTTAAATATGATGGTATCTCTATTAATGAGCCTTGTCCTGAAAAATAAGGATTAAAAAATTCATGTTCTTTCTTGCTATTTAAATCATAATAAGAATAAACATCCCCTGATACATCACTCATATAATTGATAGCGTTTTTAGTTAAATCATGAATTTTTTCACCAAAATATAATTTAACTAAAACACCTACTTCATTAACATAAAAAGAATAGATTATATTTTTATTTTCTAATATAAAAATTTTATTAATATTATCAAATTTAATATTCATAAATTAATTATAGCAAAATTTCATCGTCAACTGTGTCGAATATATGAACTTTATTTAAATCAAATACAACTTTTATAGTATCATTTTCTTTTAATTCGTTATTTGCACTTGCTTTAAATATAAAATCATGATTTTGTAAGGAGCTATGCAAATAATATTCATTTCCTAATAATTCAGGAATAGTTATTTTTAATATTAATTTATTAGAAGCTTTAATGTTTTCTTCAACATAATTATTTTCAATAAAAACATTTTCTGGTCTAATACCAAATTTTATTTCGTATTCTTTAGTTTCTAATAATTTTTCATAGTGTTCTTTAGCTTTAATAGCTTCAGTTAATTTATCTTCATAAATTCTATCGCATATTGATTTTTCGTAATCATCAAGACTTATACTAGTTAATGGGTCTATTAATTGATCATTTTCATCAAATTCAAATTTATAACCTTTCTTATTAGCGTTAAGTTTAAATTCTTCGTGCTTAACATTTAAGCTTTTTTCATATTCTTGTTCTTTGCCGTTTTCAATAAAATAGTTGATTTTTGCAAGCTTTTCTTTAATTTTAAGGACTAATTGGTCAACTAAAGAAGGTTCTAAATTTAAGACGTTCTCATCATCAAATTTAATTTTATTATCAATAATTTTCGTGTTAACGATATTCATTGAAGGACTACCAATAAATGTTGCAACGAAAATATTTGCAGGATGATTATAAATATCTTTAGGTTTTCCAATTTGTTGAATAACACCTTTTTTCATAATTACAATTCTATCTGCCATGGTCATAGCTTCAGTTTGATCATGAGTAACATAAATTGTTGTCGCGCCAATTTTTTTATGAATTCTAATAATTTCACTTCTCATTGAAACTCTAAGTTTAGCATCAAGATTGCTTAATGGTTCATCCATTAAAAATAACTTAGCTCTTTTACAAATAGCCCTTCCTAAAGCGACACGTTGTCTTTGTCCACCACTAAGAGCTTTTGGTTTTCTATCTAAATATTCTTCAATTTGTAAAATTTTACTAGCTTCATCTACTCTTTCATCAATTTCTTCTTTATTAAGTTTTTTAGAAATAAATTGAAGGACATTAGTCTTTTCAGTTTCTTTCAAATTTTCTTCTAATAAAGTTATTTTTTTATTTATATCTTTTAATTCTAATTTAGCTTCATATAATTTAGATGCTAATTTATGTTCTTCTTTTTCTTTAAGTTTAAGTTCTTTATTTTTAATTAAATTAGGATTTTCATCTTTGATTTTTTTAATTTCATCTTTAAGAATATTTAACTCATCTTCTAATTTATCGATATTAGAAAACTCCTCTTTTTTCTTATAAAACCCTTCTAATTCCTTATTAATTTCTTCAATTTTAACTTTATCAGGTCCATAAACTTGATTACCATTTTCATCTAAAACAGGAACTAAAGTTTCTTTAATTCTCATTGAAAAAGCCATATTATCATATACTGACATGTGAGGATATAAAGCATAACTTTGAAAAACCATAGCTATGCTTCTATCCTTAGGAGGTAATGAATTTGCATATTGTCCATCAATAAATAAATTACCTGAAGTAATTTCTTCTAGACCAGCAATCATTCTTAAAACAGTAGATTTACCACAACCACTAGGTCCAACAAAAACTATAAATTCATTTTTCTTAATATCTAAACTAAAATCAAAAACAGCTTGGACTAAATTATCATAAATTTTATTAACCTTTTGAATAGAAACAAAACTATCTTTTGGTGAAGATTTTGGTTTATTACGATTAGCTAGTTCGATTGCTACAACATTGTTATAGTTCATAACACGCTTTTCATATTCTTCTCTTTCTTTTTGTTTGATTTCTTTTCTTGTTAATCCATTCTTATTTTTAAACATAATCAATCCTCGCTAACTATATTCTATAATAAACTTAATATTTCTTAAATTTTATATATATTTTGCATAATTTCAAATTAAAAAATATTAATTTTTGTTAATTTTCAAATTCCTTTAAATATCTTTTTGTTATTTGTAATGGTCTAGTTATAGCACCACCAATTACTATATATTTAACACCAGTATTTAATACACTTTTTAAAGTTTGAGGAGAATCAATTCCTCCTTCAAAAATAACATTAGTTTTTGTGATTTCTTTTAATAACGACTTTGTAAATTCTATATCAGGTATTTTTATACCTTTAGTTTCTTCAGTATAGCTTCTTAAAGTTGAAGATACATAATCAAATCCAAGTTTTTCAGCATTTTTAGTTTCTTCTAAAGTTGCACAATCAGCCATAATTAATTTATTAGAATGTAATCTAATATAATTAACTAAATCTTCAAGTTTTTCACCATTATGTCTATAACGTAATGTAGCATCAAGAGCTATTACATCGCATTTAGATTTAATTAATTTTTTAACTTCTTTTAAGGTTGGGGTAATATAAACTTCTGAATCATCGTAAACTTTTTTAATAATACCAATTATTGGTAATTGGCCCTTTAATTTACGATAAATTCCATTTATATCTTTAACTGTATTAGCTCTAATTCCTTTTGCACCAGCTAAATAAGCTGCATAAGCAAATTTTTTGATTGAATCACCACCATACATTGGTTCATCTTTTAAAGCTTGGCAAGAAACAATTAATCCTTCATTGAGTTTCATATTATTTTAAAATTAACCTTCTATCTTCACTTATTTCGACGGTTCTTCTATTTTTATCACTTAAATCAGCGGCCATTCCAACCAAATGTCCATCGATTGAAGTATCAATATTAGTTTGAGAAATCGACAATTTTCTTGTTCTTAAATAGTCAATGAAATCTTCTACTAATCGGATATCTCCACCACCATGACCTTTACCAACATCACCTAAATAAATATTCTTAGTTTCTCTAGAAAACTTTTCTTTTATGTACTTTCTGGTGGTTATTTTATTAGATTCGAACGTTCCAAAGATTTCACCATTAGTTAAAATTATATGAATTGTACGACATGGATAAGAAGTTCCACCAATCATAGCAAGTGAGCAAGTTACACCATTATTAAAGTCAACAATAGTCATTTGATGATCGACTAAATCTTGAGGACCATCAAAAGCACATCTTCCTAATGTAGGAGATTCCATAAATACTTTTGTCTTATCTTCTACTGTAACTTCATCCCATCTTTTTCCAGGAACTGCATTATTAAATACAATTGGATCTTGAGCTTTATTTAATAAGTAAAAATAGCAAGAATATCTACAAGTTTCTTTATGTGGACAAGTCAAACATCTATCAGTAGCATCGCTTGGTTTATTTTTAGGAACAAAAACACTTCTTCTTCCAAAACTTGAAACATAATCTGGTTTATCTCCATTATTAAGCCAGCACATTAAGTCAGTATCATGACAGCATTTAGCCATAATCATTGCACTACCACATTCCTTTTCGCTTCTCCATTTTCCTCTAACATAACTTGACATCATATGAGGAGTGTAAACGTGTTCTGCCATTTCAATACTTACTAAATCACCTAATTCTTTAGAATCAATTATCTTTTTAATACGTGAATAAAATGGAGTATATCTTAAAACGTGACAAATCATTAATACTTTATTGTATTTTTTTGATTCATTCATTAACATTACTAATTCTTCTGGATTATTACAAATTGGTTTTTCTAGTAATACATCATATCCCAATTTAAATAATGGCATTGTTGTTTCGATGTGATATTGGTCCATTGTACAATTAATGACTGCATCAGCCTTTTTAGGAGCTTTTAACCATTTCTCAAAACTAGAAAAACAATCTTCATCATTTAATTTATATAAGTTTTTTGCATAATTTAAAGCTGTCTCATTATTGTCTACAATTTGAACAACTTTCATTTTATTAGATTTAATAAGAGCTAATTCCCCATAAGTATTACCTCTATTACCTAAGCCAAATATTGCAACATTAACACATTTCATATTTATAAATCCTCCAAATTAATATTTATTTTATAATCAAATGCTATTACTTTTTCTTTACCATCTTTAATAATCTTTATGGTTTTATAATTAGATACATATTTTTTATGAACTGTATCTAAACTAAATTTATTTTTATTAAACTTAATTTTATAAAGATTGTATTCTTCTTTTTGATAATTTAATGACTCCCCATCATCTTCATAATTAATATATTCACCTTTATTTCCATATAGATGAATTACTAATTCAGTAATTTCTTTTTTATTTATATGAAGTAAATTTTCATAATTAACGATAATTGAATCTTTTTTAATAAAATATATAGATTCATCTAAATTAGCATTACAAACGATATATTGATTACCTTTAAATTCTTCATTAGTGAAATAATTAATCCAATATCCTTCAGGTAAATATACAACTCTAGTAGTCATAGATTTATCAATAATAGGAGCAACTAATAAATTATCACCAACCATATATTGATCATTTATTTTTAAGCATTCTTTATCAAATGGATAATTATAAAATAAAGGTCTAGACATCAATTCTCCATATTTATTCATTCGATAAGCTAAATCATATAAATAAGAGATAAATTTATAACGAATATCTAAGAATTTTTTATATGTTTTAATAGTATATTCATCAAAAGCATAAGGTTCTTGATGCTTACTATTTATAGTTGAGTGATTTCTTAAAAATGGTAAAAATAAATTCGCTTCTAACCATCTTAATAATAATTCTTTATTAGAATCTCCTCCAAATCCTCCAATATCATCGCCATTATACATAAAATTAGATAATGATAAACTTAAAGATTGGGTAATAGAATATTTTAAATGGTGCCATAAAGAGAAATTATCACCATTCCAACAAAATGCATACTTACTAGTAGTAGCAAAACCAGCTCTAGAAAAATTAAATGGTCTTAAATCATCTTTTTTAAAGACATTAGTAAAGCATTTAACCATGTGTTCAGCATAAATATTATGAATTTCAGCATGAGTGATCTTTTTATTACTATTTTTAAATATAACATTATTTGGTAATTCACCCTTAAATGAAGCAGGTTCATTCATATCATTCCAAATACCGCTTATACCTGTTTCTTTTATAAAATCACTAGCTTTATTTTCAAAATATTCTCTACATTTTGGATCAATATAACTTGGGAATACACTATCTCCTGGCCAAACTACATTAACATAAGGTTTATTTTTAAGAGTTCCAACTAATTTATTATCGATTATATATCTATATATATCAAAATTTTCATCGACTTTAATTGCAGCATCATTAATAGCAATTATTCCAACATTATCCTTTTTCAAAAAATCCGTTAAATTCTTAAGATTAGAAAAACTATTCTTATCATATGTAAAATCTCTATATCCATCCATATAATGAATGTCTAAATGAATATAATCTAATGGCAAATTATATTGTTTAAATTTATTATAAACATCCATCACCATTTCTTCATTTTCATATGACCATCTTGATTGATGATATCCTAAAGTTTTTAAACTAATAAAATATGGATGTCCAACTAAATCACTATATATTCTTGTAACTTCTTTTGGATTATTTCCTAAAAATAAGAATAAATCATTAGCACTGTCAAAATTGTTAATAATTACTTTATCTAAATTAGTTTTACAAACATCAAAAGTATATCTAAAAGTACTTGGTAAAAATATAGAGAAATAATGCTTATTGTTTTCAAACAAAATATAATTAATTGACTTATATAAAGCAGGATATAATTCATCTTGATGAGTTGGATCATCAGTTGAATGAGATTCATAATAATAACCTTTTTTGTCTAAAAATCCCATCTTATCACCAAGGCCAAAAACATATGAATCTTCGTTAATATTTAATACTGTAGAATAATAATTACGTTTTTCTACATCACAAAATTTAGTAGAAAAGTCGATATTTAAAATAATATCATTGCTATTCTCAACTTTTATTTCTAATTTTCCATTTATAATAAATCTATAATTCAAATATTCAATAGCTATTTCATTATTATTTTGAGAAACATTAAACTTTAAAAATTTCTTAGGAAAAGCTAATTCATATAACTTAGTCGAGTTTTTCTCTTTAAAAATTCTAATAGTTCCATTACTAAAAAATTCTAAGTTAATAGCATCTAAATTATTACTTACATTGACAATATTTTTGTTTTGTACATATTTAATCATATTAATCATTAACATTTACTGAGCACATATGGCGATAACGTGAATCAACTATAGAAATAGGTTTAAAATAGTTATCAACTTGACCATAAAAATCTAGTAAATCTTCCTCCAATTCTTCAATATTTGTTATTTTTTTATCTAAATAATCATTAATTTTTCTTTTTGCCGTCTTTATTCTTTGCTTAATCCCTCCGATTCTTAAATCTTGGACATCAAATCCATTGCTTTTGCTTTCTTTATTCCATTGATAATAAAAAGCATCATAAAATATATCGATTTTATTATCTAATTCATCTAATAAATTAATCATGTTCTTAAGTTCATTTTCATTTTTATCTTTATAAGCTTTTCTAAGTTTTATACCTAGATCTACTTTTATAGATAATAAATCAGCTAGTTTACTTAAAGTATCAAATATATATCCAAATTTATTATTATCTTTAAAAATCGCTAATTCTATAGATACATTTTTATATATCGTTGATTGATTATCATTGACACATGTATCATATACTCCTAATAATAAATCATTATATAAATAAATTCTACTTAAAGAATTTAAATCATCTTTATTAAATTCTTCTCTAGTTTTATTTACATAATCTAGTTTCATAAAATCATCAAATTTTAAAGTAGATAACTCATAAAATAAGTGGTTTCTGCAGTCTTTTATTTCAAAATAATTGAAATTTGATGCATACGATAAACTTGGTAATATAGAGAATATAGAAGCTTCGCCACCATTATCACCCCAACAAGTTATCATAAAATCTTTAATTTTATTTTTATAAGATGCTTCAATAAAGTTTTTTAAATTGACAATACTATATGTATTATTTGGAGCATGTCCTAACCATTTCCAAGCTCCACCAGCTACACTAATATTTTTAGTTATTTCTAAATGTTGTTTTATCTTTTTATCAAAATAATTAATATCATTAGCATTATAATCCCAATAAATTAAAGTTAAATCTTTATCGATATCTTTTAAGTAATTATGCTTTTTAGTATCTTCTCCGCTATAATAAGTATTATCAAAGAACATATCACTCCACATTTCACATTTAAATCCATATTTTTTAGCAATCTCTAATACTTTATTTAAATGATGAGCAAATATTTTAAAACGATCTTCATAACCATATTTATCTAAATATTGCCCTCTTCCTAAATGATGAGCTTCATCCATTCCAATATTAATTACATCAGTTTTAAATATATCTTTTAAAGTTTTAATCATATTAGTGATTAATCTAATAGTAATATCACTATCAACAAGTAAAATATCATCAATATCAAAATTCCAACGATACATACAGAAAAATTGTAAACAATTTAAATGAGCTAATGTTTGAATACAAGGAATAACTTCAATACCAAATATTGAAGCATAATCAACTACTTCTATTAATTCTTCTTTATTATATTTTCCTCTAAGATAGCCAAAATAAGGTTCATGGATAACATCAAATACATCTTCTAAATAAATTTTAAATTTAGAATAGCCCATAATAGCTAAATATCTAATAAGTTTCTTAATCGTATCTACTTTAAGAACATTATTTCTAGCCATATCAACCATAATTGATAATTTATCAATTTTCTTAGTTAATTTAATATAAAAATCATTAGAGAAATCATAATTAAATGTTTCATAAATTAATCTAAAAATCATTGAATTATCATTAGTTTTTATAATTAATTCATTTTTATATTTATTATAAAAACATTCATTACTACTAGTATTAATTATTTTTATATTTGGATTAGCCTTAAAAAAAGAATTTTCACCAAATTCAATTTTTAATTCATTTATACTCTTATTTAAATTAATCATAATACCTCTCTATTAATTAATAAATTAGCACCAATAATGCCAGCATTATTACCATTAACTGCATATATTATTATATCTTTATATGAATCTAAATATAACTCAAAAACATCTTTAGAATTAATAAGTCCACCACCAATAATAATATGATCAACTTCAATATCATTAATAATATAATCTAAATATTTCTTTAAATAATAAAAATATTCATCTAATACCTTTTTAGCTAATATATCTTTATTTCTAAATAAATTAAATAATTCAATAATACTAATTTCTTTATTAAAAACTTTATTAATAATTACTTTTAATCCAGTAGCACTTATTTCTTTTTCAGCACATCCTTTATTCCCACAATCACATAAATTACCATTATCTTTAATAATATGATGAGCAAATTTACCTAAATCAAAATCATTACCATAATATATTTTCTTATCTTTATATAAAGTAGCACCTACTCCAGTTCCTAAAGTTATCATAAATATTGTCTTATCTAAATAAGTAGGATAAATTTCACCAAGTAAAGCACATACTGCATCATTTTCAACAAATACTAATTTATGATATTTATCATTAAAATATTCTTTAATATTAAAATTAGTCCAATCTTTTAAATTATTACTAGCATATATACATATACCGTTTTTATAATCAATATTACCTGCACTAGATATACCAATATAATCAAAATGAGGATATTTCTTAATAATTTCATTCATAATAAAATCAATAGATTTTAGTATTTCTACTCTTCCTAATTTACCATTACTAGGAATAGAAAAAGTTTCTAACAAATTATTATTAGAAAAATATCCACCTTTAATTGATGTACCACCGATATCTAAGCAAATAGAATTCATTTTATTTATATCCTTTCGGTATCAAATTCGATCTCAAAAGTTCTATTCCATATAAAAGAAACATCAAATTTCTTAAAATATTTATCTACATTAATACCAAATTTATTAGCTTCTTTTATAATTAAATCTTTACTAAGTTCTTCAAATTCTTTAGTGTCAGATTTTAAATTAAATCTAGTAATACCATTATTTAAATCAACTATTTTATTATTAATAATATCTCTAACTATACCCATATAAATATAATCATCTAAATAACGATAAATAAGACTATAATTCTTATTAATTTCATCTTTCGAATAATAATAACTTATCATATTAGCAATTGTTGTACCTAAAGTATTACTTGAAGTATTCCATCCAGCATAAGAATGAATTTTTAATAATAAATTATCATCTTTTAATAAATTCATTAATTCTTTATCAGCTTCATTACAATAACAAACATCAGCAATACCAACTATTTTATTATTATTTAAAGCATATTTAATAAAATCTATAAACGCTAATAAATTTCTATTTTTACCAAATATTAATTCTTTTCTATTATCCCATTTAGGAACAAATTCACTACCAGAATTAATATTTAATACACAATCAGCTTCCATTAAAGAATAAACTTCTAGACAATTAGTACTAAATAAATGATATTTAATAGTCTCTGAAATTGGTCGATCTTCAAACATTGGAATAGCATTTTTTCCTAATTCAGAACAATAATTAACAAAGACTTTAGGTCTATAATTATTATAAATATTAATTGCTCTAGTAATTAAAGTTAAGCCAATTTCATCAGCTCCAGGATACATAATTACATTATTAAATAAATTATCATTTTTAATTTTTGCTTTAACTAATCTTTGATCTTTTGAAGGAAATCCAAATTCACTACAATCATCTTGTGGTATTACAAAAAAGTCAATGATACCCTTATTAACGTAATCTAAATTATGTAACAATATTTTAATATTTATATCTCTACGAGATAAAAAATCATCTAAATATTCTTTTTTAATAATATTTAATAATTCCATTTTTCTAGGTGAATTAATTTCAATTATACCTTGTTCTTCTTTATCTATTATTCCACCTAATTCAAATATTTCTTTTCCACATTCATCAAAATAGAATGGTTCTTCATCACTTAAAGAATATGAAGGGCAACGCATTATAAGTTCATTACAATAAATTTTAATGTTTTTATTAACATTTTTAATATCTTCTAATACTTTAATTTTTTCACATAATTCTTCATAACTTTGATGGTGTAATCTACTAGGTATAATACCTCCAAAAAGGAGTGTATCTAAAGAAATCACTGCAAAATCAGCATCAAAACATTCTTTTTTAAGCCAATCAGAAATTTTATCAATATTACAAACATCTTTTTTTAAGCTTAAAATATCTTTTGTTGGTGTAACAATATTGACATTTTTTTGTAGAGGTAACTCTTTAGGATATAGGTAATTGCATGGCCTTTCATCTAAAGGCAATAATACGATCTTCATATATTCTCCTTTTTTTCATTCATCTAATAGTTTTTATTAGTAATTTGTTTAATTGCTTTTATATAATTATTAGTTAATAGATACATTCCTAGATCATTTGGATGAACCCCATCAACTGTGCATTCAGCAAAATTATTTTTATAAATATCAAATAGATTGTAATTATTTATAAAAATAATATTTTTCCCTTTATCTTGATATTCTTTAACTTTGTTAATTAAAAAATCATCATAGAATTCTTTTAATAATTTATTTTTCTCAAATTGGTAATCAATAGCCATTTGAGTTTTATTCATAATAATAATAGGAAGATTAGGATATTTCTTATAAAATACATTTAAGAAAATATCAAAATTTTCATACATCCATTTATCACACCCAGCATTAGCTTCAGCATCAATTATTAATAAATCAATATCATCAATTTTATTAATAATTTCTGCAACCTCTAATTCCATTAATCCAGCTCCACTAAAGCCATAATTAATAATATCTTTAGAAAATGTTCTACTTAATACATTAGTAATATTAAGTCCAGGTCTAGAAACACATCCACCTTGTAAGATAGATGTTCCATAGCATACTATCTTACCTTCATTTTCATAAAATGAAGGTTTAACAATTGCATCTTTTTCTAATCCAATTTCTAAATAAATAACCCCACAATATAATGGAAAATGAATTAATATATCACGTTCTTTTTTATCATTATATAACCCAATATCAGCAATATATTTCTTATTATCTATATAATTAGGAAATGATGTATTTTGATAAATAAATTTTTTGTCACCATCTTCTTTGGAATATAAATCAAATCCACATTGTGCCATAAAATTCATATTACGCATATCATGAATTCCATTTTCTAATACTCTAATTCTTATAATTCTTAAATTAGTCTTAAATCTTAATTTAATACCAGCACTATGAGTAGCTAAAAAACTAACATCAGCACTTACTTTAGCAATATTATTAATATCTTCATTAGAAAATCTATAATATGTATTCTTTTCTTTAATACCTGTCCCATATAAAGTAAATAAATCTTTATTTAAGGCATAATAAAACATTAAATCATCATTATTATAAATAGGTGCACTTTCTTTAGCTTTTAAAAATATTTCGTTTCTTTCTAAATCACTATACATATTTATATCCTCACTTTTCACTACCTAAAGTAATACCAGATTTAATATATCTAATAACAAATGGATAAATAATTAAAATAGGAATAACACTAATAATAATTGATGCTGATTGAACATTAGTTAAATTAGTATTTAAGAAACTAGTAGGATCAGTAGATGGACTATATTGTAATAAATTATAAATATATAAAGATAATGGCCAGAATGCTTCTTTATCACTAGTCGTACCAATAAACATTAAAGCACCACTATAAGAATTCCATGTACCAACAATTGTAAAGAATGCACAACTAGCAAATACAGGTAAAGACATTGGTAAAACTATCTTAATAAACATTTGGAAATTACTAACCCCATCAACTTCAGCTGCTTCAATAGTTTCTTTAGGTAATCCTTCAAAGAAAGATTTATAAAGTAACATATTAAAAACATTATTAATAGAAATTATAATTACACCCCAAATAGTTCCATATAACCCTAAATCTCTTAAAAGTAAAACAGCAGGAACAATACCAGCACTAAATAGCATTGTGATAATAAAGAATGTTAAGATACCTTTTTTAAATGGAAAATCAGGTTTAGATAAAGGATAAGCAGCCATTGCCATAAATAAATTAGAAAGGAAAGTAACACAAACTGTGATAATAACAGAATTTAAAGCACTTCTCCAAAAAGCAACGTCCTTCATAACATAAGAAAACATATCAAATGTAAATCCAACTGGTAAAAAAGTAACTTCACTATTTCTAGTACCAGTAGAAAAAGCAAAAGCAATTAAATTTAATAAAGGAATAATAACTATTAAACAAAAAAGAACTAAAAAGAAGATATTTAAACCATTAAATACACGATCACCAGTAGGTTTTTTAATACTTTTTCTTAATCTTTTCTTTTTTAAACTAATAAAACCAGTCATATTACCATAAACCTCTATTTAATAATTTCTTACTTATCTTATTTCCACATAACATAAATATAAGTGAGAC
Source organism: uncultured Bacilli bacterium (assembly GCA_934168325.1). Taxonomy (GTDB): domain Bacteria; phylum Bacillota_I; class Bacilli_A; order RFN20; family CAG-826; genus Onthovivens. Next base: position 9,182 of record CAKPNG010000003.1, on the reverse strand, counting down.
AGTTGAATTAAATATACCTAAAGCTGTAGCAAAACTCATATCCGCACCAGCTCCTAAAGCAACTTCATATAAATAAACATCAAGTGTTTTCATTGATTCTTTTAAATTAGGATCACTAATATTCGCTAATAAATTAATTTCTTCAAATCCACTTGAAAGAATATAAGTTATATTCATAATAAACATCAAAGCAATAGTTGGAAAAATTGAAGGAATTGTTAAACTCTTAATTTGTTGAATCTTACTAGCGCCATCAAGTTCAGCAGCTTCATAATATGATTTATCAATACTCATAATTGCAGTATAAAACATAATAGAATTCCATCCGCTTCCCTTCCAAGCATCCATTAAAATTGCAAAGAATTTAAATAGATTTAATCCTTCATTACCACCAACATTATCACCAAACCAATAAATTGGTGTCTTAATTAAACCTAAATTCATCAAAATATTATTAATAACACCATTTTGATCTTTAAATAAGTTATTCCAAATACCAATAACAGTTGGCCAACTTAAGAAATTAGGTAAGCAAAGAATAATTAATATTAATTTAGAAGCAAAAGTCGATTTTACTTCACTTAACATAATTGCAAGTAATATTGAGAAAGGGAAAACTAATAATATTTTTATAACATTAATAATTAAAGTATTGGCAACAGCTAATCCAAATTGTTCTCCATTTTCTCCAAATATCTTACTAAATTGAATAAATGACCAATTGTTTCTAAATAGTTCTGTTAAAGGTGAATTTAAAGCTAAATTAAAATCAGATTTAAAAGCAGCTAAGATAAAAATTAAAGGGAGATATCCAAATAAGAATGCTAAAAATCCAGCTGGTAAGATAAACCAAAATATCGAAGCATATTTTTTTATCTTTACTCCTATTCTATGAAAATAGTTAACTTTCTTAACATTAAGCTTTTTAATTCCTCTTCTTTTTACGCTTAAACTAATCATAAACCCTGCAGAACCCCAATATTTTTATTTATTTTTATACCAATTATTTACTTCGTTTTTAACAGCTTCTTTCCAGAAACGACTCTTATAAGTCTTTCTAGCATTCTCTAATTTATCGATTCCTTTATTTATAATATTTTGTAATTGAGTAACTACATAATTTCTAGCTAATAAATCAACTTTTGAAAATTCAGTTAAAACTGGATGTAAAGCAAATGGATCTAATATGACTCTACTTTCATCAATCATTAATACTTCCCAAGCATTAAATCCAACTTCAGCTACAGGCCACCATTTTCTAGCAACATCTCCATTAACAGATGTTTGATATTGACTAGTTCCACTAATTTCATCATAGAATTTAGGTAAAACTTTTACATATTCTTCAGGATCAGTACCAGTCAAGAGTTTAACTGCATCTTTATCATCTTTAGTTACTCTTTCATAATGAATTCCTTCAGTACCAGCAACATTTAAAATAGTTGCTTCTTCAGTTAATTTATAATTAATCCAATCTAATGTATAAGCAGCATTTTTACTACTTGCAACAGGAATAGTTATATAATAACCAACTCCTCTAGAATCTCTAGATCTACCTTCAGTTTGAACATTAGTTCCAAATTTTCCATCTCCTTTAATAAAGACTTCCCATTGAACTAAAGCATCATCGCTAGCAAAACCATATTGATGATTATTTTTACCATAAACATAATCTTTTTTACTATTTTCAGTTATAACATCACTTGGAAATCCTTTATAAGAAGAAATTAATGAACTTCTTAAATTAGTAACATTCCAATAAGATATAACCATACAACTACTAAAACCACTAACAAAGTTATTCATACAAGCACTTTCTGTTTGAGATGACCAACCTTGAGCAATAATATTACCAGTTGCTAAAGTGTTCATATATTTTAAATATTCTTCCATACGACTAGAAAATAACATATTTTCAATTTCATTATTATCGTTAATAAAGAAATTACATGGAACATCAAAAGCAGCAGCAAAAGGATTAGCTTCGCTCATTGTTCCTGGAAGTCCTAAAGCATGATAATTAGTATCATTACCATATTTAGTTTGTAAAGCTTTTAAAGCTTCATCAACTTCAGTAATAGTTTTAGGAAGCTTATTAATATTTACACTCTTTAAATGATCAAAATTCCAAATAAGTCCAACATTAACCATTGAAGTATGACCAATTTCAGGTAAAGCATAAATTTTACCATTATAAGTAACAGCATCCCATTGTTCTTTAGTTATCTTTGCACAAGTTTTAAGATTAGGACAATATTTATCGATACCATCAGTTAAATCTGTAAAATAACCTTGAGTAACATAATTATTAAATAATGTAGGAGATATCTTAAGCATATCAATCTTTTCTTTTCCAGTTAACATTGATTGAACTTGAGAATCAGCTGCTCCTTCACTAGTTTGATTATATTTAACTTTATAACCAGTAATTTTTTCTAATTGTTTAGGAATATAACTATTTTGAAAGAAATCATTACTTTTAGTACTATTAGGGAAGTAAGTATTTAAAGTAATATTACTCTTATTTTTATTTACATCAATTGTCCAATCAGCTGTAGGATCAATTGCACTTCCACATGAAGTAATTATACTAATTAATGCTAAACTTGTAGCAATTAAATGTCCTTTCTTTCTCATAGTTAAATCCTCCTATTACCACTTGTTTGTATAACAAACGCTTTGTATTAAATATTTATCACCTTTTTTATAAGTATTACCAGATTTATATTTACCATCTTCTTTTCTAGTACCGTATTCAAAACTACTAGCAAAAGCACCTTGAGAATATCCATCTCTTAATAAATCTGTATCAGGATAAAAATCATATTTTATAGTACTATCTTTACGATATTCAGTAATATCATCACCAATATATCTACTAATTTTAATATTATCCCAAACTACATTTTCAGTTTTAGCACCACAATCCCAGTTCCATACATTTCCAACAACTGGACAATAAGATGATGCTACAAGAACTCTATAATAAGTAGTTACATCATTACCATTTTCAATAAGTGGAGTTTTTCCATCTTCTTCATAATGTAAATCACTAAATGATTCTACTTTACCTGTTGCTAAATTAGTAACATTTAAAATCCATCCATTACTATATCCAACAGCTTCAAAATTTAAATCATCACATCCAGAATATTCTTTTGTAGTACTATCATAATATTTAGATGTTGTAATTATTTTATCTTGATAAACAAAGAATCCTTGTGTTCCATGTGATTTAGAACCACAATTTCTAAATAATTTCCAAACTAATTTATCACCACTAACTGTACCAATTAAGCCGAGATCTGCATGATTTTTAGCTTGTAAATTAAAGAAAATATAAGCATTCCAATGATCTCCATCTTCAGTTTGACGGTATTTCATTTCACTTAATCTAACATTAGCATTAGCATATGCAAAACCATTTATATTAGTACCGTTTTCGCCTTTTCCTACACCAGTAGTAGAAAACATATAATTATATGCACCAGCATTAAGCTCTAATATATTTGATTGTAAATTCATATCTTCTCTATAATCATCTCGACCTAAATAAGAATATCCTTTACCATCTCCTGAAATAGCATATGAATCTTTATGAGTTGTAGTATAAGTTAAGGCATTAGTTTTTGTATCATTACCAACATAGTCATGACCATCAAAAACATACCAATTACTTGCTTTTGTTCTTTTAAATATTTGATTAAAATTACTATCTTGAACTTGTAATTTAATCTTAGTTGATGAATTTTCTCCAGCAATTCTTATTGCTTTATATAAATTAGTAAACGTATTAGATTCTAATTTACTTCCTTTATATTTTAAATCTACTGGAATAGAACCATCTTCATTATAAATAGAAAATGGAGCAGTTAATTTGATCTTATTAGAATCTTCTTTTACCTCGTCATAAATATTTGGATTTGTAATAGAAGGTTCATTAATTGGAGGATTATCAGTTTTACCACATCCAACTAAGGATAAACTAATAAGACCTATTCCTAAATAATAAGATATATTCTTTATATTCATAAAATTTATCTTTCAATAGCTTTTTCTAATTGAGTGTAACCATCAATTCTAGTAACTAATTTTTGTTGAACTGCACTTAACTTATTAAATTTAGGTAATGTTTTTATAACAATTGCACTATCTTTAGTATCAGTATCTTTAATTTTAGCAATTTCTTGTTCAACCTCTAATACTTCTTTAGTTCTTAAAGTAGTAGGTGCGATTTGTTCATAACTAATATCATAAATATCTTTATCTTTAACATCATTATGATAATTAATTAAGCCATAATTATCTAAAATAATTTCACAATCTGCATCATTTTTCTCAGCACTTGCTAATAAATTATAAGTTTCACCAGGTTTACAGCACATATCACTATCGCCACCGTATTCTTCATCAGTAAGTCCTTCAGGTACAGTGCCCTTAGCTTCACTAACAACAATATTTTTAAAGTAAGCTCCACACATAAAATCAGGTGCATAACTTCCTTCTTCAACTTTATCGTTACCTGCAACTAAATCTAAAGAAATATTAGCTCTAGGAGTACCACGACCATTAATATTTACATAATCATAATTTTTCTTAAATGATTTAGTTGTTCCATCTTTATATGTAACTTCAATTGCTAAATCATTAGTCCAAGTTTCTTCTTCTTTATCAAATACATAGGTAAGAGTCATTTTAACATCACCATCTGGTGTATATTCTTGTTTTTCTTTATCCCAAGTAGATGTTAATATTACTTCTTTGTTATCATAATCTAAAATTTTAGAATCAGATTGAGTTTCACCTTTAAGATAATACCAATTACCAGTATCTGTATCCATATAAATACCTTGGTTAGACCAGTTATATGAATCAACTTGAGATAATGTAATTAAAGGTTCGACTTTTTGATCTTTTGAATAAGAAGGTCTAATTTTAGATTGAGTTAAATCAAATTTATAAGTGATTTCTCTCATACCTGTAAAAGCATGAGGATTATATCTAATAGATGTATCTAATAATGGTAATAAGTTCCAGCTAGCTGTTTTTAAAGTTTCATGTCTTAATAAATAATAAGGTTGATAACTTTGCTTTAAACAATCAGTAGTAACATATAATCTATTATATTTTTCACCAATATTAGTATCAACGTAACCTGCTACATATTGACTATAACCATCTAAAGTTCCATTATTACCCATATCATAATAGAACCATTGATCATAGATATTATCACCTCTAATAGAATCTACACTTGTTCTTTTTTGAAAGATTTTAGTATTTGTAGCATCATCTTTAGCTTTTACAAAACTACCATTTTCACAATTTTCATAAACATAATTAGCAGCTTCATATAAAGATTTAAAATCAACAGTTTTTCCATCTGGAACAAATTCAGCTCCATCCATTTCACCACTAACTACAGTAAATAAATCTAAACGACTATCTTTAAATTTATCTTTATTATCTTCTTTTGGGGTATTTCCACAAGATGCAAGAATTGCACTTGTACACAACATCGTAGCAATTGTTATAATATTCTTTTTCATATTTTTTACCTCGTTAATATTTTATTAATAATATTAATATTTGTATATGTTTAATAGGTTTATTGCTAATAAATTAGAATTAAATACTAATATTTGTTAACTTATTTTATTGTTTTCTTAATAACTACATCAATCATTTATCTAAATAAGGGATACTCAACGAGTATCCCCTTTTTTAGATTAAATTAAATTTTATTAGTTAATAATGAATGCTAAATATACTTCTACCATCAGCATCAGTTGAACTATCAACGTTATTAGCACCTAATGTAAAGACTTGGTTACCATAATTAACAGTTCTTCCTGCGGTCCACTGTAAATTATCAGCTTCTTTTGATTTACCTTCTTCTACAAGTGCTTCATATTTTTCAGCGATTGAATCTGATTGAATGACATTTAACCATTTAGCACCACAACTGAAGTCTGGTAATACTTTATCTGTATATTTAGGAGTTAAAGTAACACCATAAAGTGATCTTTCACTTGAACCAACTCTAGCTTGTTCTTTTCCAGCATCGACTAAGTAATTAACTTTGCCTGTTTCTTGATTAGCTTTAAATCCAGTAATTGTGTAATCTCTTGTGTAATTTCCACTGCAATCTGGGTCATTACTAAACTTTATATCAACTTTTAAATTAACAGTAACTTCAGGGAATGTCCAATATTTATTAAATGCATCCCATTTAGCTTTACCAATTGAAGTTGTTCCAATTTCTCTTTCACCCATAGTTGCAATATTGAAACCGCCATCAACTGAAGGAACTTCTGTAAATGTATAAATATCTCTTTCTGCTCCATCAGCTAAAGCTTTATTAGCTTCCATAGATCCTGCATCAAAATATACACCAACTAATTTCTTAATAACTGTACTTGAGCCAAGATAGATTTGTGCAAATGTTTCTTGATCAGCATTATATGAAGGAATTAATGAAGATTTTGATAAATCCCATGTCATATCCATATTTTTCCATGCATATGGATCAGCCCATGTAATATAACGTGGACCAGCCATACCTGCTATATAGTTAGCAGTTCTGAATCCGCTCCAAACATTCTTTGTAGGATCACCAGCAGTTGAGAATCCTGCATTACCATCTTTAAATAATGATTTATCAGCACCAATAGGTAACATTTCGATTCTATTAAATTTAGCATGTTTTGTTGGATTATTACTTTCATCTTTTCCAATTAAACTAGTAAATAAATATGATTTTTTACTACTATCAACTGTTAATGCATAATCTTTAAACCATCCAACAGCTTTTCCATCTGTAAATTTTTCATGTGAATCAAATTCATCAGATGTTCCTTCTGCTGTAACTGCATTTAAGTATGCACTTTGGAATGTATATAATTTATCGGTTGCACCTTTTTTAGTTATATAACCATTTACATTATTTAAATCATCATTTAATTTACCGATAGCATTAAAGAATCCTTTTGCTTCAAATAATAAAGCTCCGTCTTCTTTATGTGCTTCATAAACTACTCTAGTATCACCATAAGCTGAACTTTTAACAGTAATATCAACTGAAACTTCACCAAGTGTAGCGGTAACTATAACTGTTTTTCCGCCTTTAACGTTAGTAATCTTACAAGATTTACCATCTTCTGAAGGAGTTAAAGTAATAGCTTCTTCATCAGTTGCTTCCCAAGTAGGAACACCTTCAATGTTTTCTAAAGTTAAAGTAACAGTATCTTCTTTACCAACTTCATCTAAGGTAACAACTTCTTTATCTGCTTTAATAGCAGGTTTTGCAGGCTCAGGTGTTGGCTCTGGTTCTGGTGTAGGGGTTGGAGTAGGCTCTGGTGTTGGATTATCTGAAGAACCACCATTGCAACTTGCTAAACCACCTAAAGTAAGTAATGACATAGCAGCTAATGTCATAAATAATTTTCTCTTTTTCATATTCGCTCCTTTTAATTTGAAAATAAGATTGTGCACTGAAAGCGCTTACAATGATATTATATTTTGTATTTTTCTAAATAAAATATTTTGCCATATATAGACTAATTTAAAATTATGCAATCTTAATTTTTGTATATTTTTTGTATTTATTATCTTAAAAAATATCATTTAATCTTAATTTTAAGCAAAGATGGTTATAATAATTAGAAATTATTTATATTTCTTTTATAACAAATAAACTAATTATTTATACTTATTATATTAATAAAATTCACTAATAAAAAGGTAATCAATCTCGTTATGACTACCTTTATATAATATGTAATATAGATTCTTATATTATTTAATCGATTTAGTAGTAATAAAATCAAATAAATGAATTTTTCCCATATCAAAGTGAATTTTAAATTCTTCACCCGATTTATATATTCTTTCCATAAATGGAACTTTAGCAACTAATTCAAAATTACTTAAATTAATATGAACATAGAATTCATTACCTAATAATTCTGATAAAGAAATAATAGGATTAAAATATTTACTCTTTTCATATTGTTTATTAGCATCGACATGATGATGAATATCTTCAGGTCTAATCGCAAAATATATTTCATGAGGCTTATTATTTTTAATCTTATTTAAACATTCTTTCTTTTCTAATAAGGAAGTTAAGTTTTCATTAGCTTTTAATAAAGCTTTTTCATCTTTCTTGTTCTTATTAGATTCTAAATTGATAAATTCTTCCTCTTTTTTAATATCTTCATCTAAACTAATATCTAAATTTTTATAAAATTCATCATGTTTAACCTTAAATTCTTCAGGTAATTCAATAAAATTAGATTCATCAAAATAAACAATTCCATTATTATAAATACATTTACATATATTAGTTGATGGAGATCCTATAAATTCTGCAACAAATTTATTATTTGGATGATCATAAATATCTTTTGGTGTACCAATTTGTTGAATGTATCCATCTTTCATAACAACAATTTTATCAGCCATTGTCATAGCTTCTGTTTGATCATGAGTAACATAAATTGTAGTAGCATTCATCTTTTTATGAAGTCTAATGATTTCGCTTCTCATTTGAACACGAAGCTTAGCATCTAAATTACTTAAAGGTTCATCCATTAAAAATACTTTGGCATCTCTAACAATTGCTCTACCTAAAGCGACACGTTGTCTTTGACCACCACTTAATTCTTTAGGTTTACGGTTTAAATAATCGGTTAAGCCTAATATTTCAGCAGCATTTAATACTCTTTTATTAATCTCTTCTTTTGGATAGTTTCTCATTTTTAATCCAAAAGCGATATTATCATAAACATTCATATGAGGATAAAGAGCATAACTTTGGAAAACTAAAGCAATATTTCTATCTTTAGGAGATAATAAATTTGAATATTGCTTATCAATATATAAATCTCCTTCAGTAATTTCTTCTAGACCAGCAATCATTCTTAAAGTAGTAGATTTACCACATCCAGATGGGCCAACAAAGACTACAAATTCATGCTTTTTAATATCTAAATTAAAGTCATGAACAGCCTTTACTCCATTAGGATAAGTCTTTGAAATATGCTCTAATTTAATATATTCATTATCAGTTAAATTAGAATTTATTTCTGGTTTTTCCTCTATTTTGTTTGCGTTTCATATTTGTAGGTCGATAAAAAAATAAAAGAACCCTATAATTAAATTTGCGAAATAAAAAGAGG
>CAKPNG010000002.1 GCA_934168325.1 uncultured Bacilli bacterium | reverse complement strand
TGTTTTAGTAGGGCTGTTAGGTATAAAACTTCAAATGATCAAATTGCTGTTTTATACATTTACTACTATACGAGGAGACAAATAAATGGAAGAAAGAGTTTTTGAACGAAAAATATATCAAAAAATGCTAAGCTGGAAAAATGAATCAAATGGTAAAACAGCCTTGCTTATAAAAGGTGCAAGGCGTATTGGAAAATCGACAATTGCCATAGAATTTGCTAAAAAAGAATATGAAAGTTATATTTTAATTGATTTTAGTATGGCCTCTAAAGAAGTACATGATTTATTTAAAGATATATTTGATTTAAATTATCTGTTTTTACGTCTTCAACTTATTTATAAAGTTGATTTAAAAAATAGGAAATCTGTAATTATTTTTGATGAAGTTCAAAAAGAACCTTTGGCTAGACAGGCCATAAAACATTTAGTTAAAGACGGAAGATATGATTATATTGAAACAGGCTCATTGCTATCTATAAAGAAGAATGTCAAAAATATTCTTATCCCAAGTGAAGAAACCTGCATTGAAATGGTCCCTATGGATTATGAGGAATTTCGTTGGGCTTTAGGAGACAAGGTAACTATTCCTATGTTAAAATCTGTTTTTGAAAATAAAATATCGTTAGGCGATGCTGTAAATCGCCGATTGATGCGAGACTTTAGACTTTACATGCTAGTTGGTGGTATGCCACAAGCAGTTAATGAATATATAGATACAAATAATTTTAGTAAAGTTGACAAGGTAAAACGTTCTATACTTGAACTTTATCAAGATGATTTTAGAAAAATAGATGCAACTGGAAGAGCTTCTTTGATGTTCTCTGCTATTCCCTCAGAATTAAATAAAAATGCATCAAGGTATCAAGTTTCTAGCGTAATACCTAATGAAAAACAAAATAGAGTTTTTGAAATTATTGCAGATATGAAGGACTCATTGACTATTAATTTAACATGCCATGCAAATGATCCAAGTGCTGGAATGTCTCTACATGAAGATATCAATAGATACAAAATGTTTTTGGGAGATACAGGGTTATTTACTACTTTAGCTTTTTTAGATAAAGATTTTACTGAAAATATAATTTATGAAAAACTTTTAAGTGATAAACTTGATACTGATTTAGGCTATTTATATGAAAATATGGTTGCTCAAATGTTATACGCAACAGGTAATAAATTATTTTATTACACGTTTCCTAAAGAAAATTCAACTCATAATTATGAGATTGATTTTTTAATAGCAAAGAATAATAAAGTATGTCCAATAAAAGTTAAGTCATCAGGGTATAAAACACATACTTCACTTGATGCATTTGCAAGTAAATTTTCTAGTAAAATAGGACAAAAATATTTAATTTACACTAAAGATTTACGTAAAGAAAATGATATTATTTATTTACCTATTTATATGACAATGTTTTTATAGATTTTATTGTTAAAAAAAGACATAAAAGAACATTAGTTGCTTTTTTAATTATTTAAAAAGTATTAAAATATCTCTGAAAATATAAAATCAGACTTTAGATTTTAAGAGATATATCGTTCTATTTGTAACTATATATTACTTATAAAGTAGATTTTATGTATAATAATAAATAACAAATGTATTTTTAGGAGTTAATATAATATGTCTAGTAATAATAAAAAGAAAAGAATAAGAAATATTATAATTATTTGTGTTTCTACGATAATTTTAGTTCCGATTTTATTAGTAGGAAGTTATGCAGCTTATGTTATAGCATCTTATAAAAGAATAGGTAATACGCCTTTAAATGTTGAAAATAATACTTCTAATATAGTTAGTAAAAATAAAGAATTAAAGGTTACATCTTATAATATTGGATTTGGAGCTTATTCTCCTAATTATACTTTCTTTTTAGATAAAGGATATAGTCCAGATGGTACTAAAACTGCTGGTAAAAGAGGTAAAGGTATAAGCTATGATAATGTAATGAAAAATACCTTAGGTTCTATTGAAGAATCTAAAAAATTAAATAGTGATTTTTATTTATTTCAAGAAGTAGATACTAAAAGTGATAGAGCTTATCACATTAATCAAAAAGAAATGTTTTTAAATTCTTTTAAAGATTATGGTTCTACTTATGCTATTAATTTTGATACTGCTTATTTAATGTATCCTCTTTATGATCATCATGGTAAATCTAAAGCTGGATTACAAACTTTTTCTAAATATGGAATAAATGAAGCAAATAGAGTTGAATATACTATTGCTGATGGTTTTTCTAAATTCTTTGATTTAGATAGATGTTTTTCTACTCATAGAATTAAAGTAGAAGATAATAAAGATTTAATTTTAATTAATTCTCATATGTCAGCATATGATGAAAAGGGAATTATTAGAAATAAACAAATTAATGAATTAAATGAATTTATGACAAATGAATATAATAAAGGTAATTATGTTATTTGTGGTGGTGATTTTAATCATGATTTATTAACTAATAATCCTTTATTTTCATATGATTTAGATAATAAACCATATGCAAATATGTATAAACAATTAAGACCTGAATGGATTAGTTATATGTTTGATGAAAATAAAAAATCTCGTATAGCTAGTGAATTTAAAGTTATAGCAACTGATAATGAACCTAGTTGTAGAGGATGTGATATACCTTGGACTAGAGGTTATACATTTGCTTCTACAGTAGATGGCTTTATTGTTAGTAATAATGTCAAAGTTAATAAAATAGAAACAACTAAAGTTGGTGACAATGGCTTTGAATATAGTGATCATCAGCCTACAACTTTAAGTTTTGAATTAATCTAAAATTTATATAAATACCTTAGATTAGAAAGGTTTTTAAGAAAAAATATATAGTTTTTACAAGTAAATTTCTTTACTTATAAATAAAAAATATTCAATATTAGTTCATCTAAACATTGAATATTTTTATATATTACTAATTATAATCTTTAATTAATTAATACCTAATTTATCAAAGAATTCATTATATTTATCCCACATATTATTATAAGCATCAGAATAAGAATCTTGTTGTTCACTAGTTAAAGAATGATAAAAATCATCAAATTTATTCATAACTTTATTACAAAGCTCAGAATCTCCTAATTCAAATTGATTATTAAATATAGCGTATAAAAATAATTGATAAATTAAGAATATATCATCATTAAAATTAGCATATTCTAAAGCTTTTTCAATTGTATCGATAAAATCTTTATCACTATATCCTTCAGGATAGAATAACATTGCTCTAGCACTTACCCAATAAGCTTTACCAAGTAAATTAGAATAATCTAAATTAGGATAAGTTTCACTATAAATAGAGAATTCAACAGCATCATCAAATTCATTTTTAAATTTATCATATTCATAACTTGCACTTTCTATAGCGATCTTACAAGCAGTATGACATATAGAAGGATCAAAATATTTATCTTCATCTCCACTATTAAACATATCCATATAAGCTTCAGCAACATAAATATTAAATAAAGCATCATTAATATAATCTTTATGATCTTCAATAAAATGTAATAAATCTTCATGATTATCACACATATCTAAAACAAAAGTAACTAAACCATAAGCTTTATCATTACCTTTTTTCATTGCTTCTACGCAATATTCAAAAAACATATCTAAATCTAATTCATCTTGAGTTACTACCGTTGTATTAATAGATAACATCGCTAAATCTAATTCTGCTCTACCTGTAGAATCTATATTAGTAGCACTTATTAAATTATTAATAGTATCTTGATAATTACCATCAGTATAATTAGTTAAAGCTAAATAATAATAATCTTCATCTTGATTAATAACTTCTTGTTTCTTTTTCTTAAATAATGACATAAATTTTCTTATATTATAAGTAAATACTTATAATATTCTTTCCCCCTTAAATTATGATATCAATGAATTATTTTATATAAATAAAACTATTAAAATTATAAGATATTTTATTGATTCTTACTATAAAAATATGTCAGTTATATGCAATTTTTTAATTAAATTAGTATCAAAAAAAGTCATAATGAAATACCGAAAAAAACATAAATGAAATTACGAAAAAAACCAAAGTAAAATACCGAAAAAACCTAAATAGATATAAAAAGTACGCAACCAATCGAAGATATTTTATATTGTGTATTTTAGTAAAAATTAATACAAGTTATGCTTATATTTTACTTGCAAATGCACATAAATTATCAAAAAGTAAAGTGCAATAGAAAGAAATACTTATTTATAAAACAATTAAAGAAATAAACAGTTATAGTAATGTATATATTATGAATAAAGATATAATCAATATAAAAAAATGATATTTAAAAACTATTCTTAATAAAGATAAAAAAGGATGTTTCGATTTTGAAACATCCTTATTAACTTATTTAATATTTTTTAGTTTATATTATTTTAAAGTACCAACATCAACATGCATATTGTATTCACCATCATAATTTTGATATTGTTTACGTAATTTATCGATGGTTGAATCTGTTTCATTTAATATTTGATTAGATTTATTTTCTAATAAATTTTTTAATGAACTCTTAAAATCATTAGCATCATAATTATCTTTAACATCACTTGGATTTAAAGTTCCATTAATTGTGTAATTAATATTACCATTATTAATTTTTACTGAAATATCAAGTGATACACTACCTTTAGTAATATCATAAGATCCAGAATGATGACGTGCTATATCGTAACATCTATCATATAAAATAGAACTAATTGATGATCTATCTACTGATCTATAATCTTTTTGTGTAGAAGTAGTATTTGATTGTGTTCTAACTTTATTATTAGATTTATTAGTAACAAATTTAAAACGAATAACATAATAAGTAGCATATATTAAGGTAAAAGCACCTAATACCGATAATAAAATAGTAAATAAATATTTAGCCCAGCCAATATTAGCAATATCTAATACCTTGAATTGAACTAAAACTATAATAATAGCTTCTGCTATTAAACCAATACAAATTAAAACATTAGAAAGACCAAGAGGTCTAGTTTTTGAACGACGTTCAATGCCACCTTTTAAATATCCTAAATAAAAGAATACTTTATTAAAACCAAAAGCAATTAAAAGAATAGCAGCTACAACTATTGCATAAGTTTGTTGTTGACCAGCAGTTAACCCACCAATAGCTAAACCTAAAACGATATAAATAATACCTGAAATAATAGCATCTTTATTTGAACGATTTGGCGCAAAAAAAGATACAATACCAAAAATGATACCAACACTTGCAGTTAAACTACATAAAGTATTTGCATCGAATCCACTAGTCCCATTACTAAAAAAATTACCAGCAATGAAACTAGCAAAGAAAGCAAATAATGCAGTCATTATATGACCTAGAAAAACTTTTACTTTCATAAATCCCCCTTTTAAAAATTTATCCTAGTAATTATTATTCTCTTATATTTTCTTAAGTCAATTAAACTAGCTTTATTTTAGTTAATAATTCACAAATGGTTACATAATAATATAAAAATATTCGTACCAATCAATATAAATATGAATAATAAATATAAAAAGATAATTTATTTTCTTATCAATTTAATAAAATATTATTACAAATTATATAAAAATATAAATTTTAATGATGAATAAATTAATTTATTAAAAATACAAATATAAACTATTTTTTATTATCAATTAAAAGATATAAATATAAATATCACTATTTATTTAAATTAAATAAATAGTAAAATAAATCATATAAATATGAGGTATTAATTATGAGTAAGATTATGTTTACAAGAGATATATCAAGTGAAGGTATATTAAGATTATATAAGAAATATAATTATAAATTAGAAGGTAAAATATTAGCTAAAATACATAGTGGAGAAAAAGGTAATCAAAATTATTTACATCCTTCTTTATTTAAAGATTTAATTAATTATTTAGATGCTACTTTAGGTGAATGTAATACTGCTTATGAAGGATCAAGACATAATAACGATGTTCATCTTAATTTATTAAAAGAACATGGATGGTTAGATTTTAAATTTGATTTATTAGATAAAGATAAACCAGATTATGTGCTTGATATACCTAATGGAATTAAGATTAAAAAGAATTATATAGGTAAAGATATATTAAATTATGATTCTTTATTAGTATTTACTCATTTTAAAGGACATCCAATGGGTGGATTTGGAGGTTCTTTAAAACAATTGTCCATTGGATGTGCATCTAGTTTTGGTAAAAAATATATTCATGGAGCAGGAGTTACTTCTAGCAATATGCGGGCTACTAAACAAGAAGATTTTATAGCTAGTATGGCAGATGCTGCCTATTCCATAGATAAATTATTTAAAAATAAAGTAATTTATATTAATGTACTTAAAAATATGAGTGTAGATTGTGATTGTTGTGCAGTTGCTGAAGATCCTTGCTTAAAAGATATTGGCGTACTTATATCTAATGATCCTTTAGCAATTGATAAATGTTCTTTAGATTTAATAAAAGCTAGTTGTGATAAAGGATTAGATCATTTCTTAGAAAGAGTTAATTCTAAAAAAGGTGAATTAATATTAAAATATGGAAATGAATTAGGTATTGGTTCATTAGATTATGAATTAATAGATATAGATATAAGATAAATATACTCATATTAATTAATTATTCGTTTGAATTTTTACAAATTTGTTTAAATTCAAACGATAACTTGCTATTATATCTATATGAATAATATTATTAGAGAACAATACTTATCAAGAATTAGACCTTATTATGAATCAGATTTAATAAAAGTTATAACTGGAATTAGAAGATGTGGTAAATCTGTTATACTTTCGCAAATAATTAACGAAATTAAAACTTATATTAATGATGATCATATTATTAAGATTGATTTAGAAAGCATTAAAGATAGAAATATTAAAACATGCGAATTGTTAGAAGATAAAGTCTCATCACTTATTAAAGATAATAATAAATATTATATTTTTATCGATGAAATTCAAAATATTAAAGAATTTGAAATTGCTATAGCTGCAATTAGAGTTAGTTTTAATTGTTCAATTTTTGTTACTGGTAGTAATTCAAAATTATTAAGTGGAAAATTACAAGATAAATTAACTGGAAGAGCAAAAGAATTTGAAATATATCCTTTTACTTTTACTGAATATTTAGAATTTAGAAAAAATAATAATATTGAAATGAATCTTGATGATAGTTTTTTAGATTATTTAAGATTTGGTGGAATGCCACAAAGATTTAATGAAAGTAATTCGAATGAAGTAAGAAAATATCTTAAAGGTATATATGAATCAATTATTGAAAAAGATGTTTTTAATATGCATAAGAAAATAAATAAAAATGAATTTAAAAGAGTTGCAAATTATGTTTTATCTACAACAGGAAAATTATTTTCTTCAATGAATGTTGCAAAGCAATTAGATCATGGCATTACTAATATAGAAGCTAAATCAAAATCAATTACTATTAATAATTATTTAGATTATTTAATTGAGTGTTATTTAATTACTGAATGTAGTCCTCATTATATAAAAGGAAAAGAAAGACTTAATGGTACAAAGAAATATTATCCAATGGATCCTGGAATTAAAAATTCTTTAGGACTAAATGTAGAAATTGATGAAAGTTTTTCTCTTGAAGGAATTATATATAATGAACTTATATTTAGAGGATATGAAGTTTATTATGAAAAATTAAGAGATGGAGAGATAGATTTTATAGTTATAAATGATCGAAAAAAATGCTTTATCCAAGTTGCTTATTATCTAGATAGTGAAAATACTATAAATCGTGAATATGGGGCATTTAAAAAGATTAGAGATGCTTCACCAAAATACGTTATATCATTAGATAAATTAGATACATCTAGAGATGGAATTACTCATCTTAATGTAATAGATTTCTTAACTAATAAAGTTAATATTACTTTTTCATAATTATTCGTTTGAATTTTTACAAATTTGTTTAAATTCAAACGATAAATATATAATTTAATATTATTAGATATATATAGATATAATATGGTTTCACTAATTGTTAGTGAAACCTATATTTTTATTTGTTATAATTTAAGGCTAAGAATTTTTAGGGGATGTATATGAAGAAAAGATTTAGTTTAGTTATTATATTAAGTGCATTATTAGGAATGGGTGTAGTATCTTGTGGTGATGTTAAAGTACCAGACACTAATAATAAAGATAATAATGATAATAATAACACTGGTGGTAGTGGTGATAATACTGGTGGAAGTACTGGTGGTGATAACACTGGAGACAATACTGGAGGATCAGAAGGTGGTGATAATACCGGAGGTTCAACAGGTGGAGATAACACTGGTGGATCAACTGGTGGAGATAATACAGGTGGTTCTACTGGAGGAGATAACACAGGTGGAAGTACAGGTGGAGATACTACCGAAAATAAATATGATGAATATGCTAAACATGATGGTAGTTTAGAATCTCCATATTCAGTAAAAGAATGTAATGAGATTATATCTAAATTAAATGATAAAGAAACATCAAGTGAATGTTACTTTACTGGTAAAGTAGTTAGTATTCAAGAAGTATCAACTTCATATGGTAATGCTACTTTTACTATTAAATCAGCAGATAGTGAATTATTAGTATGGAGATGCTATTCATTAAATAAAGCTAAATTTAAATCTAAAGATGAAGTAAAAGTAGGAGATAATTTAATAATGTTTGGAACATTATTAAATTATGGTGGCAAAAATGAAACTGGTACTGGTACTTATATATATTCTAGAAATAATGATGTATCTACTTCTACTGGAGGAAATGGTAATACTGGTGGTGGATCAACAGGTGGAGATAATACCGGAGGATCTACTGGTGGAGGAAGTAGTAGTGGAAGTCATGATATAGCTTCTACTGAAAAAGATTATTATAAATCAATAACTGATTCTTTAACTGGTGGAATGAATGGTACATTAAGAACTACATTAACATCAATTTCTAAACCTAAAAAAAGTATTGGTTATGATGGATTAAAAACTTTTTTACCAGGTGCAAATGAAGATCCTAAAAACCCAAATAACATGATTTATTTTTACACTCAAAAGAGTGTAAAAAAACAAAGTGCAGGAGAATGGAATAGAGAACATACTTGGCCAAAGAGTTTATCTGGTGGCTTATATGGTACATCAGGTGCAGGATGTGATGCATTACATATTATGCCAACATATGTTACTCCTAATTCTACTAGAGGCAGTTTAAAATTTGGTAATTGTTCTAATGGAAAAGTACAAACTTATCAAGGAGTAAATTACGCTAAAACTAGTGGTGGATATTTTGAACCAATGGATAGTGTAAAAGGAGATTGTGCTCGTATAATCTTATATATGTGGACTACTTATTTTGCAGAAAGAAATCATTCTATTACTAATGTAGCTAGTAGTGTTTCGTTAATGGTAGAATGGCATAAATTAGATCCAGTAGACGATATTGAAATGAATAGAAATAATGTTGTATTTGCTTCTAAACAAAATAACCGTAACCCATTTGTAGATCATCCTGAATGGGTAGACAAAATATTTAAGTAATCTTAATTACTTATTACATGATTAATTATTAGCCTTTAGACTAAATCGTTTAAAGGCTTTTAAAATACTTAAAAACTATGTAAATCTAGATAAAAAGTCTGCAGAAACCTGTTATTTTTTCAGAAATTGAATATTTAGTAAAAGAAAATTTCTTATAAAAATTATTCATTTATTTATAAATAAAATTCGTAAATAAATTAAAAAGTGTTATATTTATGTTATATGAAATTAAGGAATAAATAATGATTGGTACAATAACTAAATTAGATTTTAAAAACGAAAGCTTAGATATTATTAATAGTTTTGCTGAGCTAGATAATTGGCCAGTAGTTTATTTGATTGCTAATAATGAAGAAATATATGTTGGTGAAACTCAAAATATCGGTACTAGATTTTCTCAACATTATCAAAATGAAAGAAGAAGAAGATTAAAAGATTTCTATATAATTTATGATAAACAATTTAATAAATCTGCAATTTTAGATATTGAACAAAATTTAATTCATTTATTTTCAGCTGATAACGTATATAGATTACAAAATTTAAATAATGGACAATCTAAATATCATAATTATTATCAAAAATCTTTATATTTAAATAAATTAGATTCTATATGGGTAGAATTAAGTAAACATGGAGTAAATATTAAAGATAGTGTATTAACATTACAAAATAATGATATTTTTAAGTTTTCTCCATATCACGCTTTAACTAGTGAACAAAATGATGCTTGTAACGATATAATTAATGACATTATAAATACATTAGATCAAGAAAGAACTGGAATTAGTGTAGTTAAAGGTGAACCAGGAAGTGGTAAAACTATATTATTAATTAATTTAATATACAAATTAATAAATGGACAAAATATAGAAATTAATGATGATGATATAGATAGTGAAAACTTTTTAAATTATGATTTAAATACTTTATTAGCTTTAAAATCTTTTTCTATTACTCACAATAAATTAAAAATAGGTTATGTTTCACCTATGGCTGCATTAAGAGAAACAATAGGAAAGGTATTTAAAGATATTAAATGTGGATTATCTAAAAGTCTAGTAATAGGACCTTCAGAAGCTATTAAATCTATCGATGAACCTTATGACATTTTAATAGTAGATGAATCTCATAGATTGACAACTAGAAAGAATATTCAAAACTATAAATCATTCCAAGATTGTGCTAAATTACTTAACCTTGATTATAACAAAACTAATCAGTTAGAAATGCTATTAAAATCATGTAAATATGCTGTTTTGGTATATGATGAAAATCAATCAATTAAAGGTAGTGATATCTCAAAAGATGTATTTAATGAATTAACTAAAGATGCAAAAATATATGAATTAAAAAGTCAATTAAGATGTAAAGGAAATAAGAATTATATTAAATATGTTGATGATATTTTAAATGTTAGAAATATAAATAAAATAGAATTTGATCCTAGTATATTTGATTTTAAAATATTTGATGATGTAAATGAATTAGTTACTAAAATAAGAACTTTAGATAAGCAATTTGGGTTATCTAGAGTATGTGCAGGTTATTCTTGGCTTTGGAAAAGTAATGGGCTAAGCTTATTAGAAGCTAAAAAACAAAATAAATATGATATAGAAATAGATAATTATAAATATATTTGGAATATTAAAAGTGATAACTTTATTTTAGATGAAAGTGGAAAAGAAACTATTGGATGTGTTCATAGATTACAAGGATATGATTTAAATTATGTTGGAGTTATATTTGGAAAAGAAATAACTTTTAATAAAGAGAAAAATATAATAGAAATTAATAAAGATAATTTTTATGATGTTAATGTTAAAAAGAGTGTCAATTTTGAGACTTTAAAAATGTATATACTAAATACTTATAAAATATTAATGACTAGAGGAATTAAAGGTTGTTATATTTATTGCTGTGATAAAAACCTTCAAGAATACCTTAAAAAATATATTTCGGATTATAATAATGCAAATATATAAATGTGATACATTATTTTAGATCGTAAGTATTTAAAATAAATTCGTTATATTGTATAATGTCAATATAAAAAAAGAGATACACCGTATCTCAATATGATTTCGCATAAAGCTAATTTGAACTTTGTGATGTAAATCATCTTTATAATAACTATCAATTTATCATTTGTCAAATAAATTTTTCTCGGAGGTACATATGGCAAAATATAGAATAGGACTTGATGTCGGAACAAACTCGATTGGATGGGCAGTAACGGATTTAGAAAATAATTTAATATCTAAAAAAGGTAAGAAACTTCTAGGTGTTTTAATGTTTGAAGAACAAGCTAGTGGAGATAGTGATCCAAATAAATTACGTAGAACCTACCGCTGTCAAAGAAGAAGACTTAGAAGAAGAAAAGAAAGATTAAATTATTTAAATGAAATTTTTGCTGAAGAAATAAATAAAATAGATCTTACTTTCTTTGAAAGACTAGATGAATCTTTTTTAAAACTTGAAGATAGATCTAACAAAAAGGATAAATACACACTATTTATTGATAAATATTTTAACGACAAAACATATTTTAAGAAATTTAAAACCATTTATCATTTACAAAAATATTTGATGGAATCAAATAAAAAAGAAGATATTAGATTAATTTATTTAGCTTTAAGGCATTTAATAAAATATCGTGGGAATTTTTTAAATCCGGTAAATCCAGAAAACTATTCTTCCGAGATTAATATTGATGATTTTGTTGAACAATTAAACAATGCATTTGAACAATTTCATACTTTAGATAAATTTGAAAAATTAGACTTACCAATAATTGATTCTCAAATAGTAAAAGATTTAATTGTTGCTAATAAAATAAATAAAAAAATATCTTTAAGAAAAGAAAGCTTTATAAAGATTATTAATAAGGAATCAGAGAAAAAGAATGCGTTGATAGAATTTGTTGCTTCATTATTAGCCGGAAGTAGCGTTGAAATTGGAAAATACATAATAAGCGAAGAACCAGCCAGTGTAAAAATATCTTTTGCTGATGATATTTTAGATAAATTAAGTGAACTAAAGGCAGAATATTCTGATTCAGCAGACTTTATTTCGAATATAGAAATTTTATTCTCAATGTATCAATCATTATATATTAATAAATTTGTTTCGACTGATTTACCTACTGCGATGATTGAAAGATTTGATAGATATGGCAAGGATTTAAAATTATTAAAGTTATACATAAAAACATTTCATGAAGATAAATACGAAGAAGTATTTAATTCAACGACCAATCTTAAATCATATGCCTATTTAGCAAGACATAATTATGATAAAAATACACATACAAAAGAAAAATTACATAGAAAAAAAGATGATAAAGTTACCTTAAATAGATTTGTATTTATTGATTATTTAAAGAAAGAATTCCAATTTAATGAAGAATCAGATATAGCTAAAGAATTATTAGAAAGAATTAATTCTGATGATTTCTTATTAACTCAAAGCGATAGCTCTAATGGGAATTTACCTTATCAATTAAATTATTTTGTAATGAAAAAAATAATTGATAATCAATCTAAATTCTATAATTTCTTTTTAGAAAAAGATAAAGATGGATATGTTAATAAAGATAAAATCATGTCTTTATTAACATTTAAAATTCCTTATTATGTTGGACCTTTATCACTAAATTATGATGAAAAAGATGAAAATAACCATGCTTGGATTAAAAGAAAAACTAATAATCCTATAAGACCATGGAATTTTAATGAAACTGTAGATTTGGATGCAAGTGCAACTGAATTTATTCAAAGAATGCAAAATAAATGTACATATTTAATAAATGAATATTGTTTACCAAAAGACTCAATTATTTTTCAAAAATATCTTGTTTATCAACAATTAAATACTTTATATGTTAATGGCAAATTTTACTTTGATAACGATGCTAAAGAAGACTTAATTAATAATTTTTATAGCAAAAAACGTAAAATTACTAGAAAAGACTTAGAAACATATATTTCAAACAAATTAAAAATAGAAGCTCATATCACTTATAAAAACGGTAAAGACAAAGAAGTTGATAATAATTTATTCTCTTTATCTAGTTTATATGATTTCTTAAAAGTTTTTGGTTCTTTAGATGAAGTAGATAAAAAATCAAAAATAATAGAACAAATAATTAGAGATATTGCAATATTTGAAGATAAAACTATTTTAGTTTCCAGATTAAAGAATCAATATAATTTAACTGATTCCCAAATTAAGACAATTAAATCATTTAATTATTCTAAATTTTCAAGATTAAGTGGTAAATTATTAAATGAAATTCACCCAATTGACAAAAATGGAGAAGTAATAAACGAAACAATTCTCTCGATTTTAAAAAAATATAATGGAGAAAAAGAAGCTCCAGCAACGCTTAATGAAATTTTAGAAGGCCAAAATGAATATGATTTTAAAACAATTATTAAGAAAGAAAACGAAAGTTCAGATATTACCGTATCTATTGATCAATTTATAGAAGATTCTTATCTTCCTAAGATTTCAAAAAGACCTACTATTTTATCTTGTAGGATTATAGAAGAATTAGCTATTTTCTTGAAATGTGATGTTTCTCAAGATTTTGAGTTTTATATAGAATGTGCTAGATCAAATAAAAATAAAAAAGAAAAAACAATTACTCGTTTTGATAATGTACAAAATAAAATTAAAAAATCAGGTATAGATAGTAGTGTTGAAAACTTACTTAAAGATTTGAACGAATTAGATCCTTCAACTTTAAATAGTGAAAAATACTATTTATACTTTTTACAACTTGGAAAAGATATGTATACTGGAAATCCAATCGAAATAAAAGATCTCAACGATTATGATGTTGACCATATTATTCCTCGTTCCTTAATTAAAAATGATTCATTAGAAAATAAAGTTTTAACTTTAAAAAAGTTTAATAATAGCAAACAAGATATATATCCATTATCAAATATTGATCTTTGGCCACAAAACGGAGGAAGAAGCGCAGCGATTAAATTCTATAAGATGTTATTAAAATCGCAATTGATTTCTAATCGTAAATATATAGCCTTAACTGCTACAGATACAATCGATGACTCTTTACTTGAAGGATTTGCAAATAGGCAAATCTCGACAACAAATCAATCTGTAATTGGATTAAGAGATGTTTTAAAAGATTATTATAATGTTGATGAAAATAATATAGTTTTCTCTAAAGCAGAAAATGTTAGTGATTTTAGACAAAAATACGATTTAATAAAATCAAGAACAGCAAATAATTTCCATCACGCTCATGATGCTTTTTTAAATATATTTGTTGGATCTGCTGTCAATGAAAGAATGAGACAACTACTTAAAAATTGGACTATTAATAAAACTGAAAATCCTTCTTTTTTGAATTATATTAAGAATAAGCATTATACAATTAATCCTGAAAAAATATGTGAATGGTACATCAATAATCATAAAAAGCAATTTGATGAATTAAAAGATGTTATTTATAACTATAAATTTATTTTTACTAAAACCAGAACTTATATTGGTAAAGGTTTATTTAAAAAATCAACAATATATCCTGCAAATGATGGATCTAATATACCGGTTAAAAATAATCTTCCAACTGCTAAATACGGAGGATTATTATCATATGCCTTTGGTTTTTATGTCTTATTAAGGACTAATGATAATGAAACCATAATCGAACCAATACCAAATGTATATTCTAATAATAGCAAGGAATATTTAGACAAAACGTATAAAAATGGGTATGAGATTTTGCTAGATAAGTTAAAAATAAATACAAAAATTAAAATTAATGATTGTGAATTTATTATCCCTGGAAAAAATAATGACTATTTATATCAACAAAATGCAATTGAAAGATTTTTCCCTTATAAATTAATCAAAATAATTAAGAAAATTGATAACTTTATAAGTAAACTATCTTTTTATAAAATAAAAATCAATGTTCAAAAAGAAAAGATTAATGAAGTTGTTGAAAAGCTTAATAAATGTTACATTAATTCTAATTTTAACGAAGTAATTATACAAAAAAATAATAAGGGTGAAGTGGACACTTTAAATTCGGATGAATTAAATTTACTTTTAGAGTATTTACTTAATCTTTTTAGAACAAACATTTATCAATATAAATTTAGTTTAACTTTAAATAAAAATGTAAATGAGTTAAAAACTAAATTTAATGAATTACATATTTTACTACAAATATTTACAATCAACGAATTGCTCTCTTATTTGAAAACCAACGAGCGTAGCTCTGTTAACCTTTCCTATGTTGGCTTCTCAACATCTTCTGGTGTTTTAAATTTAAATAAAAATGTTAAGCAAAAATTTAAAATTATCTTTGAATCAAATACTGGTCTATATAAAAAGGAATTTATTTTTAATTAATGGGATTTAGAACAGTTGTTATTAAAAACAGAGCAAAATTAGAATATTCTTTAAATTATTTAGTTATAAGGGGAGACCAAGAGATAAAAATACCATTATCAGATATCAATAATATACTTATCCAAAATATCCAAAGTTGCTTAACATCTGCGTTAATAGCTAAAATTATATCAAATAAAATTAAGTTGATTTTCTGTGATGAAAAAAATAATCCTTGTTCTGAATTGGTTGGTTATTATCAAAACTATTCTAATTATTCAAAAATATGTCAGCAAATTAATTGGAATAAGGAAGTAAAAGTTTATTTATGGATGTTAATAATAAAACAAAAAATATTTACTGAACTAAAATTTCTTCTGTTCCTTAATAATTTAGATGCTGCTAATAAGCTGAGAGTTTACATAAATGAAGTCGAGTTAGGTGATTCTACTAATAGAGAAGGCCACGCAGCGAAAGTGTATTTTAATTCATTGTTTGGAAAAGATTTTGTAAGGGGATCGGATACAAATATCAATAAATATTTGAATTACGGATATTCTATTATTGCTTCTGCTATAAATAGAGAAATCAAATGCTGTGGATTTTAACTGAGATAGGGATACACCATATTGGAGAAACAAATCCATTTAATCTAACCTATGATTTTATTGAACCATTAAGAGTTATAGTTGATTATTATGTTAAGTGTAAAAATATCGATGAAACTAATTATAAAACAATTTTAAATTCTATACTTTCTTTTAAAGTTACATTTAACGGAAATGAGATGTTTTTAGAAAACGCAATTCATCTTTATATATTAAATTTATTAAATTATCTTAATGATTCAAAGAAAGATCCTCTATTTATCGAATATGAATTTTAGATTTATGCGTACTTTATTATTTTTTGATTTACCAGTAGAGACTACCGGGCAAAGGAAAGCTTATAGAAAATTTGTTAAAGATATAATTTCTCTTGGTTTTTATCGATTGCAAGAATCTGTATTTGTAAAACTTAGTATTGATATGCAAAGTGTATTATCTACGCAAACTAAAATTAAGGATTGCTTACCTAAAGAAGGGAATGTCATTACTTTGTCTATTACTGAAAAGCAATTTGCATCAATGTCTTTTTTACTTGGTGAAAATAATAGCGATATTGAATTAAGTGACGATAGGTTATTAGAAATATGATTGATTTAAAAATTGGCTATGTTGAGACAATAATTAGTTTTGATGATTCTGAATCAATTAAAACGTTAAGTATTTCTAGTCTACAGATTTATTATCAAATTTATTTATTATTTAAAAGTGGATATGAAGATAGCTTTTATTTAACAGTAAATAACTCAAAAAAAGTATTTTTCAAAAATGTATCGATTATAAGCGATATTTTCCAACTAACTGAGAATGATAAAAATAATTTAAAACTATTATATGCAAATGTAGATAAGAATCTATCAACAAAGCAATCGAATTTAGTAAGTCAAATCGATACATTAGCTGGTGAATTAATGTTTGATATTTCATTTAATTCTAATAAAAAGATGGAATATGAAGTTAAAACTAAAGCCTCAGACATTCTTTCACTATATAGATTTCGTTTTAGTGAAGAAAATAATAAATCATTTTTTATGTTATTTCTAAATTATTTAAAATGTTTAAAAGAAATTAAAAATAGTATACTCATTATTACTTTTGATTTTTTGCATTACTTTGATGAATATCATATTAATTTATTAAGAGAAGAGCTACTTTTATATGATATTAAATTATTAGATATAAGATTTATTGATGCTAAAAAAACAATTGAAAATATCGATGATATATTTGTTGATAATGATCTTTGCGAATATTAGAATAAACATATAAATTTACATTA
The DNA here is from genome assembly GCA_934168325.1 of uncultured Bacilli bacterium. Lineage (GTDB taxonomy): Bacteria > Bacillota_I > Bacilli_A > RFN20 > CAG-826 > Onthovivens. Next base: position 88,316 of record CAKPNG010000002.1, on the reverse strand, counting down.
AGTTAGTGAACTTTCTCATTTTCTCAATAATAATTTGAGGTTTGAGAGTGATGTAAATCGAAGTACTGCTTAAACTATTGCAGACGTTGGAGACGAAGTCAACGCGTTTGAGAGTGATGTAAATCGAAGTACTGCTTAAACCGATAAGACAATACACGCTTATTATTCTTAGTTTGAGAGTGATGTAAATCGAAGTACTGCTTAAACTTTAGCTGTTAAAGATGATTCTGATTATTATGTTTGAGAGTGATGTAAATCGAAGTACTGCTTAAACAGTAATGTTCCTCGTGGCGGTGTTAGATTGGTTTGAGAGTGATGTAAATCGAAGTACTGCTTAAACTAAATTTAAGAAATTCGACAACAAAATCGAGTTTGAGAGTGATGTAAATCGAAGTACTGCTTAAACAATTAGCTAGTAATGTAAAACAAGATGTTGAGTTTGAGAGTGATGTAAATCGAAGTACTGCTTAAACAAATCTACGTTCTGTTCTGCCATCTCTGTAGTTTGAGAGTGATGTAAATCGAAGTACTGCTTAAACTTTAGTATCAGCAATTAACCTATCAGGTACGTTTGAGAGTGATGTAAATCGAAGTACTGCTTAAACATTTCCACAAGGAACATACAAAACTCTATCGTTTGAGAGTGATGTAAATCGAAGTACTGCTTAAACGGTTAAGAAAATGATTACAAAAATTATTCAGTTTGAGAGTGATGTAAATCGAAGTACTGCTTAAACTTATATAACTTCAAACCATATTCAAACGAAGTTTGAGAGTGATGTAAATCGAAGTACTGCTTAAACGAATTACAAAATGTAGATGATCTAGATTTTGTTTGAGAGTGATGTAAATCGAAGTACTGCTTAAACCTTTAGTATCAGCAATAAGTCTATCAGGCAGTTTGAGAGTGATGTAAATCGAAGTACTGCTTAAACTTTTACGTTCTTTCATAATATAACCCCTTTGTTTGAGAGTGATGTAAATCGAAGTACTGCTTAAACAAAAGCTAGATTTGATTATTTATGTTCAGGGTTTGAGAGTGATGTAAATCGAAGTACTGCTTAAACTTTCCATCAATTTCACCAAGAGACCACAACGTTTGAGAGTGATGTAAATCGAAGTACTGCTTAAACAGTGATTTATTCCTAGGAAAGAAACGTGCTAGTTTGAGAGTGACGTAAATCGAAGTACTGCTTAAACCTATACCACTAGCAACACCTATTGCATTGTGTTTGAGAGTGATGTAAATCGAAGTACTGCTTAAACTAATACATCTAAGGTATTTAATTTTGCATTGTTTGAGAGTGATGTAAATCGAAGTACTGCTTAAACCAACATTTTACGGAACTATTAAAGGACAAGGTTTGAGAGTGATGTAAATCGAAGTACTGCTTAAACAAAAAATGTTAAAATAGTGATAGGAGGAAAGTTTGAGAGTGATGTAAATCGAAGTACTGCTTAAACTCATTGGCATTTTGACAAAATTGTTAACAAGTTTGAGAGTGATGTAAATCGAAGTACTGCTTAAACAATGTTGGAATACCAACCACTATAGCTGTTGTTTGAGAGTGATGTAAATTAAAGTAATGCTTGAACTACTAGTATTATTAATGATTGCAAAAACTTTAAAAAATAAAAAGTTTTTGCATTTGTTTTAGTCTCATTGAGACTTTTTTAATACCTTTTTAATGTAATTTGAAAAATCGCAAAGTAATTTTTATATGAAAGTACTAAAAATCGCAAAGTAATAATTACTTAAATATACTAATTATCGCAAGGTATTGATGTATTTTATATAAATATAGATATATTAGATTAAGATAATAATATAGAAATTAATGATGAATTAGGGACTATATTCACAATTTAAAATTCCCTATTGACAATAATTTAATTATATTACATAATAATAGTCCGCACGAAAATAATGTGTGGTATAGATTTTTCATTGAGCTCACCGAGAGGTGAGCCTTTCCCTTTTTATAGGGCATTTTTTATATTAATAATATAAAAAATACGGATTTATATTAACTTTTTCTAGAAATAAATAAGTGATAACATATTTATTGAGGCATTATTTATGAATAATAATAAAATAAGTATAAGAAAGTGGATCTCATTTATCTTAATAGGTTTAACTGGGCAATTAGCTTGGGCTATTGAAAATATGTATCTAAATAAATTTATATTTTATTTAGATAATAGTGGATCTTATATGACTTTAATATCTATTACAGTAGCGTTAAGCGCAATTACTGCTTGTTTAACTACTTTATTTATTGGAGCTTTATCAGATAAGATAAATAAAAGAAAAATATTTATTGCAGTTGGTTATATATTATGGGGATTATCTACTGCTTCATTTGGATTAATTAATACTAATAATATTCATGAGGCTTTTCCTTTAATTAATGCTGGGATGATGGCTGGAATATTAGTAATTATATTAGACTCTGTAATGACTTTTTTTGGAAGTAGTGCAAATGATGCTTCTTTTAATAGTTATGTAACGCGAGAAGTTAATAAAGAAAATAGAGGTAAAGTAGAAGGAGTATTATCAATATTACCATTAGTAGCGATGCTAATTATCTTTGTTGGATTAAATTCTTTAACTGATAATGGTAAATGGGATATCTTCTTCTATATTATTAGAGGATTTGTTTTTATTGTAGGGATTATATCTTTTTTCTTATTACCTAAAGAAGTTAATAAGAAAAAAGAAGAAAGTTATTTAAGATTTATTAAAGATGGGTTTAGTATTAAAACTATTAAAGAAAATAAGATATTATATATAACATTTATTGCTTTTATGATACATGGAATATCTACTCAAGTATTCTTTCCTTATTTAATTATTTATTTTCAATATTCTTTAGGTTTTAGTGGATTAGATTTTATGTTAGCTTTAGGACTTATATTAGTTATTGGTTCGATATTAAGTGTAATATATGGTATTTTAATTGATAAATTTAATAAATATATCATGATTATTCCAATTACTATTATATTTATGATTGGGTTATTCTTATTAATATTTGCTAATAAGGGTAATTTAATATTTGCTATTATTAGTGGAATTATTATGATGTCTGGATATATTAGTCTAGGTACTAATTTAAATTCGATTGTTAGAGATTTAATACCTTCTAATAAAGAAGGATCATTTATGGGCATTAGAATGATCTTTGTAGTTATGATACCTATGTGCACTGGTCCTTTTATAGGCGAAGCAATATCTAAAGCATTTCCTTTTGGAACTTATGAAGATTTAGGAGTTATTAAAGCTTTACCATCTAATAAGATATGGTTATTTTCTTTATTAATATTATTATTAATATTTATTCCGATTATTTTTATTATTCATTTAAATAATAAAAATAAAGATAATAAGAATAAAGGATTATTATATAAGAATAAAGATATTAATATCGAGGATATTCCTTTAAAAGAATATCCTCGAAAGATATTAGTTAGAGATTCTTATTTATCTCTTAATGGTAAATGGGATATAGCCATTAGAAAAGATAAGATATTAAATTATAATTTTAATAATAAAGAAGTAATAGTTCCATTTGCTATAGAAACTAAAGCTAGTAAAGTTAATCATTTATTAGAAATAGATGAATATATTCATTATCATAAATTAGTAACATTACCTAATAAATTTAATAAAGGTAAAGTAATATTAAATTTTGAGGGTATTGATCAAATTAGTGAGATATATATTAATAATATATTTATCGAAGAACATATTGGTGGATATGATAAATTTAGTATTGATGTAACCCCATTTATTAATAATCTTAATCAATTTGATTTATATATTATAGTAAGTGACTCTACTAGTAAATCTAATTTAACTAAAGGTAAACAATCTTTAAATAGGGGTGGAATATGGTATACATCTAGTAGTGGGATATATAAACCTATTTGGATTGAATCTATTCCTAATAATTATATTAAAGATATTAAGATTAATCCTCTTTATGATAAGAAAGCAATATCTATATTAGTTAAAACTAATATAGATGATTTTGCTTATATTAAATTCTTATCTTATTATTTTAAAATACCTACTAATATTGAATATAAAATAGAGAATTTAGATTTACCTAGTTGGGATTTAGATAATCCTAATTTAATAGATGTTGAAGTTAAATTTTATAATGATTTAGTTCATACTTATTTTGGATTTAGAAAAATAGAAATTAAAGGAAGTAATATATATTTAAATAATAAGAAGATCTTTATTAATGGCTTATTAGATCAAGGATATTATTATGGAGGTGGGTTAACTCCATTAAAATATGAAGATTATTTATCTGATATATTAAATATTAAACATTTAGGTTTTAATACGATTAGAGTTCATATTAAAGAAGAATTAGATTTATTTTATTATTATTGTGATTTAAATGGATTATTAGTTATTCAAGATATTCCTAATGGTGGTAGTAAATATAAAAATTATACGATGATTAGGGGTGGATTATTACCTTTTTTAAAGAAGAAAAATGATCATAATTATAAAGCTTTTTCTAGAGAAGATAAAGAATCTAGAATGGAATATATTAAAATATTAAATAATATTTTATCTAATTTAAATAATCATCCTTCTGTAATTATATATACTTTATTTAATGAAGGATGGGGTCAATTTGATTCTAAATCTATTTATGAATATGCTAAATCTATAGATAAAAATAGAATTTATGATGTATGTAGTGGGTGGTATGATAATGGGTTTAATGAAATATATTCAATTCATTCTTATTTTTATCCTTTAAGAATTTATAAGAAATTAGATAAGCCTTTCTTATTTACTGAATTTGGTGGATATTCTTTAAAACTAGAAGATCATTTTTATGGTAATAAAGATTTTGGGTATAAAAAATTTAAATCAATGGATAAATTAACATTAGCTTATGAGAAATTATTTAAGAAGAAAATTATACCTTTAATTGACAAAGGATTAAGTGGAATTATTTATACTCAATTAAATGATGTAGAAGATGAAGTTAATGGTTTATATACTTTTGATAGAAAAATATTAAAAGTAAAACAAGATAAAATAATGGAGATTAACGACCTTATTAATAAGAAATACTAGGTTTTTAATTATTTCTTATTAGATTTCTTTTTGTAATTTTTAGTATTTTTATTATATTTTTTAGATTTATATTTTCTACGTTTCTTTTTAGAATTGACAATTATAGATATAATAAATATTAATATTAATAATATAATAATAGCGATTAAAGTAATTATATAAATATTAGATAAATTAACTTTAATATCTATTTTATTATTATATTCTTTATTTTTAAAATCTTTATAAGTTATATCTAGCGAGTAATCTCCATATAACCCTAATTTATATTTAGTATCATTTATCTTAATAGTTTCATCATTATGAATAATATTGATAATTAAATCTTTATTATCAATATTAATAGTTTTATTACCGATTGTATAAGTAGCATTTAATTTAGATAAATCAATAATATCATTAGAGATATAATTATTTTTAATATTAGATAAATTAATATTAAATTTTTCTATTGGTTCACCTACTTTAATATATTTAATAGCTTTAGAATTATTCTCAATGTAAGTAAAATTAAATTCATAATATCCATCATCTAATATTAATGATGTATTATCTAATATTTTAATATCATTAGGAGTTAATCGATTAAAATAAGTTATTTTAATCTTATTATTATCAATATTTTCATCATTATATGTATAAGTAATAGTAGATAAATCGATATTTTCGTTACTATTATAATTTTCTTTATAATTAGACCAATTTACATTTAAGCTAGATTTTTCTTTAACTCCAATAGGACTAGATAAATCTAATTGATAATTAGTATCTTTATTAAAAGCAATATCAGCCCATAAAGGATAATCAATAAATGGATTACGGTTATGCTGAATATATTTATAACATAAATCATTTCTAATAATTTCATGATTATTAACTTCATCTAATTGATTCCAGCTTAATAAATCTTTAAGTACACCATAATAAGTAGGATTATCTTTAGATTCAAGAGGAGTAATAGTAGATTTAGCTTTATAAGGAGTATCACTTAATAATAATCTAGGAGTAGGTCCATATTTTTCTATTTCTTCATAATTATGGTATCTAGCTGCCATATAAAATATCGATCTAGCTATATCACCTTTATCTTTTTCTAATGGTTCAATTACATCAGTTTTAGCAGTAGAAGAATATCCTTTATAACTACCTACTTTATCTGATAAAGAAGATTTACCTTCTATTTTATTTTTAGAAATATTTCCATAAGGAAGATCACTATGAATATTACGGTTAGTTAAGCCTTCACCCATATGAAGATTATGCATATCACAACCTGCTAATAGATTTTTATATCCATCACCTTCCATATTAAATCCATATGACTTAGGATAAATATGTTCTCTATCTATTTGATATTTATTTTTACCATTAGTTTCACTTTTAATAAATTTATGAGGATTTTCTTCATATAGAATATCGCAATATACATTATCTCCATTCCACCAAGATTTAGTTCCCTTATTAAGTTTATTTAATTCATCAGTAGTTAAAGGAGATAAATCATAATTTCTATCTAATAAGAAATAATTATACCAAGAAGTAGATCCGCCATTATAATCAGCTTTAGTTTGATCTTTCTTTAATATATTTTGTAATGCTGATAAAAATTCATCACCTTTTAAATCTAGTCCATCCAATTCTTTATAATATGATTTAATATCTTCTTTAGTAGATATTAAATCATTAATAGAAGTAATAGATGTAGATTTATTAATAAAATTAATATTAGAAATAGATAATAATGGTAATAAAGTTAATAAAGTAAATTTCATATTATTTAGTTAGTCCTATAAAATATTTAACAATTTCTTTACTTCCATATTTATAATCTACTAATTTATTATCTTTAATAAAATATATCGAAGGAGTATAGAAAAAATATGTATTTTCTATATTATTTGCTCCAATCATTTCATCAATTAAAGTGTTAATCATAGATGAATAATTAACTGGTTTAAGTTTAAAATAATCTCTAAAATCTATATTTTTTTCTATATCTCTATCATATAAAAATGGAGTAATTTTATTCTTTATTTTATTATTTTTATAAGCATCAAAATAATCTAAAACTGCACCTTTTATATCAGTACAATATCGACAATTTTCTCCATAAAAATAAATAAAATAATTATCACTTTTTTGGGTATACATCTCTTCTTTAATATTAGTTAAACCAAATTCATTATAATAAGAAGAATAAGATCTATTCTTATAATCTTTATAATCTTTAGAACAACTAACTAATAAAATAGACGGTATAATTAATAAAAACTTTGCAAATCTCATATTAAAATTATAATTTAGTCTAAATATCTTGTCTATTATTTTTTGTATTTAGTTAGTTCATCTTTTATATTATTACTACCTAAATAAATATTAGATACACATTTATCTTTAATTAAATATAAAGAAGGACAACATAAATAATATATATCTTTTAAATTAGATTTATTAATACTTTCTTTTATTTTTTCTTTATTAGTTATATTACTAGATTCTTTAAATATAGATGTATCAAAGTCTTTATTTATTATATAAAAATATAATGGAGGATCTAATTTATTATCTAGATAATCTAATATTATAGATTTAATATTTTCACAATAAATACATGTCAATTTAAAAAGATAAATATAATAAGATTTATATTCTTTATTAAAGAATTCATCTTTTAAATTATTAATAGAATATAAATCTTTATATTGATTAAATTGTCTATTATCTATTTTATTTAATTTATTAATATTACATGAATTTAATATTAATAAATTTATAGATATATTAATAATTATAAATAACTTCATATATACAAGTAGTATTAATTAATTAATAATTTGGGGGTAAAAAAGTTTATATATTATAAAATCAAAATATTAATTGAAAAAATGTCCCTAAAAGTCTATATTATTAGGGACAAAGGAACTATTATGAATTACTCTAAAATGAATCAAATTAGAAGTAAAATTAACAATATGCCATCTGGTAGCGTTTTTTCTATATCTGATTTTACTGATCTAGCTGATTATGAAAACGCAAAGAAGTGTATTTTAAGATTAAAAAATGAAGGATTAATAAGAAGAGTAATTAGAGGAATTTATGATAAACCATATTTTTCAGATTTTTTAAACGAATTTACTGCACCAAATATCGAACATGTAGCTCAAGCTATAGCGAGAAATTATAATTGGAAAATATCTCCTTTAGGTTTAACCGCTTTAAATATTTTAGGATTATCAACACAAGTTCCTAATAGCTATGAATTTTATAGTAGTGGGCAATATAAAACCTATCAAATTATGGGAATAACTATAAATTTTAAACACAAATCATCTAAAGAACTATTAGATTTATCATATAAATCATCGCTAGTTGTTAATGCAATTAAAGAATTAGGAAAAAATATAGATAATAAATCTATTTCTATAATTAAAGGATACCTAAATAATATAGAAAAATCTATTCTTCTTAAAGAAACAAAATATGTAACTAAATGGATTTATGAAATAATTAAGAAAATATGTATAGATAAGGATAAATCTATAATTTCTTATTAATACTAAATATTAACTTTATAAATATATGTGGATTATTATTTTAATTATTATAATTATTGGATTAATTGTAACTTTAATAACTTTTATATCTTTAAAATTACATAAAAATAAGAAATCTAATATTGATTATAATACATCTGAGAAAGAAAGATTTGGCAAGTTAGGTGAAAATTATGTCTCTAAACATTTAGAAATAATAATCAATGAATTAGGTGGATATTTATATAGTGATTTTTGTTTTGAAGATGAAAAAGGATATTCTACTGAAATTGATCATATTTTAATAACTAGAGGTGGTATCTTTATTATTGAAACTAAAACTAATAAAGGAATAATATTTGGAGATAAAAATGATGAATATTGGGTATCTATTAAAAAAGAATATCAAAAAGATAAATTTATTAAAAATCCTATAATCCAAAATAATGGACATATAAATCACTTAAAAAGAATGTTTAAAAATTATCCACCTAAAATGATATCAATGATTATATTTCCTTTAGCTGATATATCTAATATTAATAGTAATTTAGTATATAATCTAAAAGACGCAATAAGTTATATAATTAAAATAACAATGACTAATAAATATTCAATTCAATATGTCGAAAGAATAAATAAACAAATATTAGATATCAAATCTAGATATTCAATATCTAAAGAAAAACATATTGAAAATATTAATAAAAAATATAGCTAATTATTTAATTAATAATAAAATGGAGGGAATTATTATGACTAATATTAAAAAAATATCATCCTGGTGTATTCATTAAAGAAAATATCGATACATTAGGAATAACTATTAATAAATTATCTATAAAAACTGGTATATCTATTAATACATTATCTAATATCATAGAAGGTAAAGAAGATATTAATTATGATATCGCTTATAAATTATCTAAATATTTTGATAATTCAATTAATTATTGGATAAATTTACAAAATCAATATAATAATTATCTATTAGAAAACTAATTTATTTAAGTTTCGCCAAATTGCCGAGTAAAAATCCGCCAAATTGCCGAGTGAAAATACGCCAAATGAGGAAGTATAAAGTCGTCAAATGGCTGTTTTTCGTTTAAATTAAAAGAAAATAGTAATCTAATGTTTATAAAATGACTATAAAATAAATTCTTTTTCATTTTTTTGTTATCAATATTTCATAAATAAAAAAGAAGGATTAAATCCTATATATTAAGATTAATCCTTCTTGATTTAATATCTAAATTATTTATTATTAATTTTATTTTTAATAAATTTAATTAATACAATTAATTCATGGAAAAGTAATGGAATTAATGATAATGAAAGCATTATAACCCATTCAATAGCATCTAAATTACCTTCACCTGTAGCAACATTAAATACATCTTGAACACCAGGAACTTCAACAACAAATAATTGTAAACCAGCTCCAACAATGAAAGCTATTAGCATCATCCAATTCTTATTCTTAAATACATGAACAAATGATCTATCAGGATCACTCATACCAACCATATGGAATAATTCACTTAAACTTAAAGCAGTAAATGCCATAGTTTGAGCTTGATGACCATGCATTGTAATAGCACCAGTAGCAGCATCAATATATAAATTATTAATAGCATTAATAGAATAAACACCTTGCATCCAAGCAGGAACAAAATAAGCAAGTAAGACACTAATAGTTAATATAGCACCATAAAGTAAAGTCTTAGTCATACCGCCATGAGCAAAGATACCGTCTTTAGGATTACGTGGTTTTTCTTTCATTAAATGAGGATCTTTAGGATCCATACCTAAAGCAATAGCAGGTAAACTATCAGTAACAAGATTAACCCATAATAAATGAATAGCAATTAAAGGAGAAGGTAAACCTAAACATATAACAAAGAACATTACAAGTACTTCAGCAATATTACTACTTAATAAGAATATAACAGTCTTTTTAATATTAGCGTAAATTCCTCTACCTTCTTCAACAGCCTTTTCAATAGAAGCAAAATTATCATCAGTAAGAACCATATCTGCTGCACTTTTAGCAACATCAGTTCCAGTAATACCCATAGCAATACCAATATCAGCAGCTTTTAAACTTGGAGCATCATTAACACCATCTCCAGTCATTGCACAAATATTACCATTTTCTTTAAAAGCTTTAACGATTTGAACTTTATTTTCAGGAGAAACTCTAGCAAATACTCTAGCAGTTTTACATAATTCACGAAGTTCATCATTATTCATTTTATCAATATCAACACCCATTACACATTGATCGATAGAATCAGCAATTCCTAATTCTTTAGCAATAGCAAAAGCAGTATCTTTATGATCACCTGTAATCATAACAGTAGTAATACCTGCTTCTTTAAATTTAATAACAGCAGGTTTAGCTTCAGGTCTAGCAGGATCAATCATTGCAACTAAACCAACAAACACTAATCTTTCTTCTTTAATTTTTGTATCTTCTTTATTATAAGCAAGAGCTAAAACTCTAAGAGCTTTATCACTAAAGAATTTATTAGCTTTATAAATATTATCAATATCTTTTTGAGTAATATCTCTTTCAACACCATTAATTAATATCTTAGTTGTATATTTTAAAATACTATCTAAAGCACCTTTAGTATAAGTAATAACTTCATTATCACTAACTTTATGCTTAGTAGACATCATCTTTCTAACACTATCAAAAGGTAATTCATCAATACGTGGAGTAAAACTTTCTAAATCTTTTTTATGCATTTCAAAATTATTAGCATATGCAACTAAAGCAATTTCAGTAGGATCACCAAATAATCCTTCATCAACTGTAGCATTACTACATAATGACATACCTCTAGCTAATAATTTTAAATTATCATTATTACTATTTGGAGTAAAATCACTTTCTTTATAATAAGTATCATTTGTATAAGCTTCTAAAACAGTCATCTTATTTTGAGTTAATGTACCAGTTTTATCACTACAAACAACACTAACAGCACCTAAAGTTTCAACACTTGGTAATTTTCTAACAACAGTATTAGCTTTAACCATTCTTTGAACACCTATTGACAAAACAATAGTAACAACAGCAGCTAATCCTTCAGGAATTGCTGCAACAGCTAAAGCAATAGCGGTTAATATAGAATCAATCCATTGTTCAATTTGAGTTTGCTTACCATGAACAAAGATCCAAATAACATCAACAATAAGAACAGCAACAATAATAACTAAAGTTAATAAACCTAATAATTTAGCTAATTTATCTAAGGCTTTTTGTAAAGGAGTTTCATTATCTTCTTCACTATCAATAGCTTTAGCAATTTTACCAATTTCAGTATTCATTCCAGTAGAAATAACAATACCTTTACCACGTCCATAAGTAACAGGAGTTGACATATAAGCTAAATTAATTCTATCTCCAATTGGGACATCACTACTAAAAGTAATATTAGCATCTTTTTCAACTGGAACAGATTCACCAGTTAAACTTGATTCATTAGCTTTCAAATTTATTGCTTCAATAAGTCTAAGATCAGCTCCAATTGTATCGCCTTCTTCTAAAATAACGACATCTCCAGGAACTAAAGAAGAAGACTTAATCTTAAATCTTTTTCCATTTCTTAAAACAGTAGATTCTGGTGAACTTAAATTCTTTAAAGCATCTAAAGAAGTTTGCGCTTTAATTTCTTGAACTGTACCAATAATAGAATTCATTATAATAACAGCTAAGATAATAATAACATCAGGCCAATCACCAACATTTAAAAAATCAAAGCCACTTTTAATAGATTCATAAATAGAAACACCAATAGTAACAGCAATAGCAGCGAATAAAACAAAAATCATTGGATTATTCATTTGCTCAAAGAAAATTACAAACCAAGGTTTCTTTTTCTTTTCTTGAAGTTTATTTGGTCCATATTTTTCTAATCTAGCTTTAGCTTCTTCATTGCTTAAACCAGTTTCTAAATTAACATCAAAAACATTTTCTACATCTTTTATAGAACATGTTTCAAAATTTTTAGGTTTATTATCCATAAAAACTATCCTCCAAAGTTTTTATGGTCTTGCAAGAATTAACTGTGCGATACCTGGAATTAACCGAGTTGTAGATATTCGCGCTTACGCTACTCCCCATAAACGATATTATTTTATTTATAAATAAAATGAAATTCAACTATTAAAAATTATTTATAATTTTTTAATATAAGCTTTATTTGTTCATCATATAGATTTTCTAATTTGAAAAATTTATATAAATATAAACTTATAAAGATAAAAACGATTGGTAATAAAGTAATTTTAAAGGTAGTTAAAATATTATAATTTGAAAGTCTTAATATAGTAGATAATAGTAAACTAGAAGCAGTTAAAGGAGTTTTAGTTACTATAGCAAATAGCATACAAGCAGAGATTAATGAATAAATTTGAATATAATTAGTAGAAAAATTTAATGTTTTATTAAAGATAACACCTATTATTTGACCTACTAAATATCCAATTGTCATAGTAGGAACAACTAGTCCTCCAGTAACACTACCTGTACCACTAATAATTGTCAATATAAATCTTAATAAGAATATAGAACTTGCTATAATTAAACTATTTGAAATAATGTTAGATCCCATAATAGATCCACCACTACCCATATATTTAAGTAAGAAGAAGTTTAATATCATTATGATAATAAAATATAAAAATCCTCTATATTTAACAAAGATAGATCCTTTATGTTTATTAAAATAATCTTTTAAAATAATAATAAACTTAACAAATAAGAAACCCACTAAAACATTAGCTATCGTAATAAAAATTAATATATAAAATGTATCAAAAGTAGGAATTAATAATGTGTTTAAATTTAATAAATGGTGCTTATTTATGAAAAAAGTCGTGCAGAAAGCCCCTAAAATTATAAATATTGCATGTAATAATATTTTAAAATTGAATTGATGTAACATCTCTTCAAAGATATAAATAAAACCACTTAAAGGGGATAAAAAAGCACAACCAAAACCAATTCCACTAGCAATAGGAACTATATCGTTACTATCAGTTTTTGTTAAATCACATACTAATTTAGAAAGCTTACCAGAGATAACAACTGATGGTCCTTCGCTTCCTAAAGGGAAACCAACAAAAGAAGATATATAAGAATTAACAATCATTCCAATAACATCAAATTTATAATTAATTGGTCTAAGGTTTCTAATTCCTAATTCAAGCATTGGAACCCCGCTACCGTCAATCTGAGGACATAATTTTATAATAAAATAGTTAGCGATTGAAAATAACAAAGTACAAATAACAATTATAATTATATTAATAATATTTTGATTCGAATAAAGATTAGTAGATATTAATTGGATATATTTCATTACGAATTCATATAAACCTACAATAGTCCCTATAATTATTCCTATAAATAAGCAAACAATATAAGGTTTAATGACTTTAATTAAATTTTTCACAACACCTATTATATTCTTTAAATTTAATATTTCAATTTTTCTTAAGATTATTATAATTAATTTAGAGGTGATATTATGAAAATTAGAAATATTTGTTTTGCCTTACTTGCAATGACGTTAGTTTCTTGCGGTAATAATGAAAATAATAATGATGACAAAGACGTTAAATTAAATAAGGAAGAATTTGTTAAAGAACTTAGTAATTTAGAAGAACCAGCTGATTCAAAAATATATCAAATCAATGGTACTTTAAAAGATGGAACATTAGTTTATAAATCAACATTAAATGATAAATTTAATTTTGAAGGAACACTTAATGCAAATATTAATACTAAAGAAAAAAGTAAATATTCTATTGATTTAAATGCACATTTAGTTGATAGTAGTGGAACTAATGAAGCTTATGATTTTAAATTTAGTTTAAAAACTAAAGATGAAGCAAATTATACAATGTCAGTTGAAGCATTAGAACAAGCAGAAAATAGTGATATAGCTATAACTGATGCTGAAAAAAGTGTAGATGATATTTTAAAGACGTTGAATTACGGTTATGTTACTAAAGAAAATTTAATGAGTTTAATTGACGATTCTTTAACTACCGATTTAGAATTTAGAAAAGAAGATAATAAATTAGAATTAGGTTTTTCTTATACATCTAAAAATAGTTATTTAGGTGATAATGCTGAAATTAAACTTGAGAATAGCAAGGTTATTTTTGAAAATACAGGAAAACTTGTTTCTTTTAGTGGATTAATTAGCGCTAATAATATTGATCTATCAAAGCTTAATAATAGCGGAGATAACGCCGCTGCTACAGGAACAGTTGACTTAAGTGCTAATTTAACTCTTACTTTTTAATTTAAGTTAACTTTAGATAACAGTAACTAGATATCATTTAACCTTTGATATCTAGTTTTTATTTTGGTTAAATTATTATTTATATGGATTGGTTAAATATTATATTAGTATCATTATCAATGAGTGTTGATGCGATGACTGTCAATGCGACTAATGGATTAAAATATAAGAATATATCTAATTTAAAGATAATTATTTGCGCATTAGTATTTGGAATATTTCAATTTGCAATGCCTGTTATTGGATATTTTATAGGCTTTAAATTTAAAGATACTTTATCTTTATATATTCCTTGGATTGCATTTTCGCTTTTAACTTTATTAGGTATTAAATCTTTTGTTGAATGGATAAAAGAATTTAAAAATAAAGAAAATGATGATAGTAATGATAAAACATTATCGATTATTAATATTTTAGTTCAAGGAATTGCAACTAGTATTGATGCTCTTTGCATTGGATTTATTTATATTGAATTAAGTATCCCTAATGCTTTAATAGTATTCAGTATTATTGGGATAACAACTTTTATTTTATCTACTTTATCGGGTATTTTTGGTAAGACTGTTGGCAAATATTTATCTAAATGGGCTGGGTTGGTTGCTAGTTTAGTTTTTATTTCAATAGGTATTAAAATTTTAGTTGAAGGTTTACTTTAATAAATTATAGTTTTTTATTTCTCTTATAAGTTTTATAATTATTTTATGGATAAGAAAATTATTAAAAGAGATGGTAGAATCGAAACATTCGATGATAATAAGATACATAAAGCTATCAAAAAAGCTTTTTTATCTACTCGTAATTCTGCTGATGAAGAAAAGATTAATGAATTAATTGGACAAATTAATTCTATTATTTGTGAAGATACTGTTAGTGTTGAAGAGATACAAGATATAGTAGAAAAAGTATTAATGGATAATGGATATTATGATGTTGTTAGAAATTATATTTTATATCGTGAAAATCGAAATAAATTAAGACAATATCGTTATGAAATTGCTAAATTAGTACCAAGTTATAATATTTATTGTATATTAAAAGATTTTCAAAGAGAGAATTTTGAATCTAAATATGATTTAGAGAAATTATTTAATAAATATCAAGAATGCTCTTTTATTGAAATGGATGAAAAAGAAAGATTAATTTCTTTAATTAGATCATCTGAAGAATTAATTGATAATGAATCCCCTAATTGGGATAATTTAGCTTTTAGATTATTTATTCCATTACTCTATAATCAAATTAAGGATTCTTGGAAGAAATTTGATCTTAATTCATTTGATGCTAGATTGAAATTTTATGTTTCTAAATATGGATATGATAAAGATTTAATTAATAAATATAATGAAGAAGAATTAAAACAAATTGAAAAAATGATAAATAAAAGTAGAGATAAATTATTAACTTTATCTACTTTTAAGAAAATTTATAAAAATTATTTAATTAAAATTGATGGAAAAATAGTTGAACCTATTCAAGAATTTTATTTAATAATTTCAATGATTTTAGCTAAAAATGAAGAAGAAAAGCTTGCAAAAGTTAACTATTTTTATAATTTATTATCAAAACAAGATCTTTTAATAGATAATAATTTAATAATAAATGTTATTAAGAATCTTTCTTTATAATTAAAAAGAAAGAATGTCCTAAAGTCAAAATTGAACTAATTCCAAAAGTTATCAGTAATAAATAAGCTCCTAAATAATTTTGAACTTGTTTATAATCTATATTTTTTAATGTGGCTAAATTAGCATTTTCAAATATCTTACAAGAATATGAAAATAAGATTGTAGATAAGATTAAAATAAAAGAAGTAATAAACGAAACAAATTTATTTTTATAAAATACAATATAAAAAATAATAGCTATAATACTTAAAATAAATAAAATAATAAAATAAACACTTCCATTTATATTTATATCTATGTTTTTAGATAATAAAGTTTGAACCTCATTATTATCTATGAACGCTTTAGATTCATTTGCTAAAAATGGTTTAACACTTCCTTTACCACCAAAATAAAATAATGAATTAGTAATTAATACACAAAAATAAACAGCTTGCCCATCTACATTACATGCCTTATATTCAACTAAAAAAGTAGGATAAATTGACAATATTATTCCAATTAATACTAATATTAAAACTATAGATGAATTTATAATTCTATAATAATTAATTTTCATTCTTTTTAAATTTACTCATTAATTTATTATATAAAACAGGAGTATATTCGATAACGTAATAAACTAAAATACCAGATAATCCACCTAAAATTGCACCTGCTAAAACATCTGTAAAGTAATGATGTGACAATAAAACCCTGCTAATCCCCATTAAAAATGCGTAAATTCCAAAAAATACTAATGAAGGAATATATGATTTTTTATTTTCTTTATCTTTAAAATAATAAAATAAAATAGCACCGAAAGCAGCAAAACTTTGGAATGTATGTCCACTAGGAAAACTTGGTGAATCTGGTTTTAATCCATAAACTTCCCCGTTATTATTGACAATTGATTGTAATTGGTTTACAAGATTTGGATCTTGGAATGGACGAGCACGATCAAATATATTTTTAAATATTAAATCGTTAAATATTAAAGTGGAAAATACTGATAATAAGCAAATAAAACCAATCTTTCTAGTTTGTTTAAATAATAGTAAAAGAATACCAGCAATTAATAAAAATATACCTAAATTACCTAAAGCACTAAAAATTGCTATACCTTCTTTAATTTTTGATGGAAGAATATCAAAAAAATTAGAAAAAGCAATTTCAATAGCATTATCAAATGGATTAGACCAAATAGTAGTTAAAATCATTATAAATCCTCCTTATTTATTATATAATCATTTGCTAATTTTAATGTTTCTTTATCAGAATCATATGTTAATTTATTTAAAGCTTCTTTAAAAGGTAAAAATTCTAATTTAATAACTTCATTATCGTGTTCATCTTTTGGATCGATATTAGAATTATCTTTAGCAACAAAAAAATGAACATCCTTAATAACGTTTTTCATTGGAGAATAAGTAATAATATGTTCAAAATTAGCATCAATATCAACATTTAAAGAAGTTTCTTCAAATATTTCTCTTTTTGCACATTGACTCAATGTTTCATTATCTTCAACATGACCCTTGCATAATGAGACATGACCCAAAGACATATATTCAACTAAATAATAGATAGAATTATTAAATTTTCTATATATAACCGCACCTGCACTTAATTCTTTTTTCATAAAATCACAATATATTAATTAAAATCAATTGTCAATCTCGTATATTGCTGTCGACCATTTTCATAGTGGTCATCTATAGTTTTTTAATTTGAGTGCAATGTTTTTTAGGCGGTTAATTACGTATGCTTTTTAAATCTACCTTTAATATATAGATTATTATTAGCTAAATTTTGCGATTAAAAATGCATTTATTTGTATATCTCTGATTGTCAATTCACGTATAACAAGGAAAGATAATTGCTCATACATATACTATCGGTAATAAATATTAAAACTTTATAAAGTATTGCCTTTTTTGCCGATAAATTTATAATGTAATTATGAATAAATTCATAAGTGTCAAAGAAGCATCTATTAAATGGAATGTTTCAGAAAGAAGTGTTCGTAATTACTGTGCCTTAGGAAGAGTGGAAGGCGCTGTTTTAGTTGGAAAAACTTGGATGATTCCTGAAGATACTAAAAAACCAATTAGAATAAATGAAAAGCAAAACAAAAATTACCTTTTAGAAAGGCTTCGCTTGGAAAAAAATAATCAAATTAAAGGCGGTATTTATCATAAATTAATGATTGATCTTACATATAATTCTAATTATATTGAAGGCAATGAATTAACTCATGACGAAACGAGGTATATCTTTGAAACTAGAACTATTGGAGTTAATAAAAATACTAGTAAAAAGGTAGATGATATCGTTGAAACAATTAATCACTTTACCGCTATTGATCGTGTAATTGATTTTGCTAATTATAAGCTGAGTGAGACCTTCATTAAGGAGTTACATAAAATACTAAAATCAAACACAAACGATTCAA
Organism: uncultured Bacilli bacterium; assembly: GCA_934168325.1. Classification (GTDB taxonomy): domain Bacteria; phylum Bacillota_I; class Bacilli_A; order RFN20; family CAG-826; genus Onthovivens. The sequence goes on along the minus strand of CAKPNG010000002.1, from coordinate 69,288 downwards.
GACTTCCTTATTTTGCCGTTGGTGATTATAAAAAATTTCCAAATGAAGTTGGGAATTTAGAGACTACGCACCCAAGATTAGTGGCATTAGAAATGAAAAAACTTATTGATGATTATAATCAAAAAGATAATCATTCGTTTGAGGAAATAATAGAATTTCATGTTAAGTTTGAAAGAATACACCCATTCCAAGATGGTAATGGTAGAGTAGGACGTTTAATAGCATTCAAAGAATGCTTAGCTAATAACATTGTTCCATTCATTATTTTTGATAATAAAAAAATATTTTATTATCGCGGACTTAAAAATTGGAATCAAGAGCTTGGTCGGCTGATAGATACATGCCTTGATGGCCAAGATATTGTTAAAACTTATTTAGACTATTTTAATATTCAATATAAATAAAAATATCTTGGTAAAATTGACAAAGCGAAATGTAGCAAAAATATAGAAAAATAAGTATTTTTAAGTACGAGTTTTTGATAATTAATCGTGGCGGAGAAAGAGGGATTTGAACCCTCGCAGGCTTTCACCTCTAATGGTTTTCGAGACCATCCCCTTCAACCACTTGGGTATTTCTCCGTAAGTAATATTCTATCTAAAAATTATAAATTTTTATATAGAGAAATTGATTTAATAGAAATTTTAAACTATAAAAGAATATACTTTTAGTATATACTTTTATTTATGAAGTTATTGAATGATGCTTTAAATTTTGAAAATAAGGTTATAATGATAGTTTCAATTGTTATATTAGTTCTTACTTTTTTAATTATAGGTATTTATTTTTTTGTAGATTCATTTAATGAAAAGAAATATAAAAAGAAGATAAATGATTATCATAATTCAACGTTTTCCTTTGTTATTGATCAAAAAAATCAAATAGTTAAAGCTTTTAATATTCGTAAATTAAAACATTTAACTTCTTTATCTTTAGAAGATTTTATCGCTACTTTTGAACCTGAGAGTCAAACTAAAGTTAGAAATTTCTTATTTGATTTAATTGAAGTTAGTGGCACTAATTATGATCCTGAAAATATTAATAATGTTTTATCATGTGATACTTTAGTTAAAACTAAAAATAAAGAGAAATTAATTAGAACTATTTTATTTTGCCGTAATGTTGATGTTAATAAGAAATTAATTTATTTAGATGGTGAATATTTATTTAATACACCTACTGATAATATTAATAAAAAAGGTAAAAGATTATCTAAAAGTAATTTCTATCAAATTGATGATATTAAACGTAAATATGATGAAAATCATTTTTCAAAAGGCACTTTTTATATCATTGAAATAAGTAAAAAAATTAATACTAATTATGAATTTTATAATTCTGATTTTATTAAATATACAATTATTGATTACATTAATAAATTACCTAATAATAGTAGTCTTCATTTCTTTTTTACTGATAATAATAAAGAAATAGGATTAATTGATACTCATGAATTAAATGAGTATCAATTACCAAAAAGAATTCAAAAAATACAAAATTTTATTAATGAAATATTAGAAATAAAAGGATATTCAAATTATTTTGAATATTATATCTATGTTAGTACTATTAATGATTTAGGACATATCTTCCAAAAAGCATATGAAACTTTCCAAAAATTAGAGAAATTAGATAAAGATGAAAAAAGATATTATACAATTTATAAAAGTGAACAAAAGAATTTCTTAAATTTTGATGAAGGATATAAAAATGAAGTTAATAGAATTATTAGAAGTCAAGGTTTAAGTATTAGATTTAGACCAATAGTTCATATTGCCAATAAAAGAGTTATAAATATTGGTTATATGAGTTTTATGACTCCAGTTAATTCTATATTTACTACTTATAATGATTTAAAAAAATATGCTTCAATTAATAATTTAGATAAAGAATTATTTTCTTTAACTATTAGAAAGACTATACCAACATTTGCTAGTGAAAAAGATAATGCTTCTCAAAAATTATTTTTACCAGTTAAATTAGATCAAATTCAATTTATATTAAAAAATTTAGCTCATTTTTCTGGAGTTAATGAAGTTCCAATTGTTTTATGTTTTGAATCTACTGAATTTATTGATGTTGAAGATAATTTAGAAATTATGAGAAATATTAAAACTTTATCTGAAAAAAGGTATGAACTAGGTTTATTTACGAATAGTGATGATTATATTTTAAAATCAAAAACTTATGGATTATTTGATTATTTTTTATTTAATTCAGAGTTAGAACCGAATGTCAAAGTAAATACAATGACATTTTTAAAAGCACATCGATTTTTAGATAAACTTGTTAAATATAACGCAACTATTATTTCTTATAATGCTCAAAATATGCAAGCGATAGAAATATTAGTTAAATCTGGTGTAGAATATTTTAGTAGCGAAGCTATATCACCTAAAAGTCAGATGTTATTACCTTTAGATAAAAAAATATGTAAAAAATTATTAAATATGTATAAATAGGAGAATTATTATGGAGATTAAAAATAAGGAAATTACAGGAAGAGATGTTGATTTTGCTCAATGGTATACAGATATTTGTAAAAAAGCAGAATTAATGGATTATACAGAGGTCAAAGGATTTATTATTTATAGACCTTATGGTTATGCAATTTGGGAACAAATTCAAAGTTATTTAGATAAAGAATTTAAAAAGACTGGACATGAAAATGTTTATTTACCTTTAGTTATTAATGAATCTTTATTTAATAAAGAAAAAGAACATGTTTCAGGATTTGCTCCTGAAACACTTATTGCTACTATTGGTGGAAAAGAAGAACTTCAAGATCGTTTAATTATTAGACCAACTAGTGAATGCTTATTCTGTGAACATTATTCACATATTATTAAAAGTTATAGAGATTTACCTAAATTATATAATCAATGGTGTAGCGTTGTTAGATGGGAAAAAACTACTAGACCTTTCTTAAGAGGAAGTGAATTCTTATGGCAAGAAGGTCATACAATGCACCGTACAGAAGTAGAAGCTAGAGAAGAAACATTAAGAATGCTTGATATTTATGATAAATGTGGTCGTGATTTATTAGCTATACCTTTTGTAAAAGGAAGAAAAACAGATAAAGAAAAATTTGCTGGAGCTTTAGAAACTTATACTATTGAAGCTTTAATGCATGATGGTAAAGCTTTACAAAGTGGTACTACTCATTACTTTGGTCAAGGTTTCGCTAAAGCTTTTGGTATTTCTTATTTAGATAGTGATGGTCAAATTAAAACTCCTTATCAAACTTCATGGGGTGTTTCTACTAGATTACTTGGTAGTATTATTATGGTTCATGGTGATGATAATGGATTAGTTTTGCCACCATTTGTTGCTCCTATTCAAGTTGTTATTGTTCCTATTCAAATGGCAAAAGAAGGAGTATTAGCTAAATGTAAAGAAATTAAAGATCGTTTAGAAAAAGCTGGTCTTAGAGTTAAATTAGATAGTAGTGACAAAACTCCTGGCTGGAAATTTAGTGAATACGAAATGAAAGGTGTTCCACTTAGAATTGAAATTGGACCTAAAGATATTGAAAAGAATCATTTAGTCATCGTTAGAAGAGTTGATCATACTAAAGAATTTGTTGAAATTAACGATGAATTAGAACATACAATTGAAAAAGAACTTCATAATATTCATGATTTAATGTATAAGAAAGCTCTTACAAACTTACTTTCTAATATTACTGAAATTCATTCTTTAGATGAATTAAAAGCAACCTTAGATAAAGGTGGATACGCTAAGATGATGTGGTGTGGCGATAGAATGTGTGAAGATAAGATTAAAGAATTATATCAAGCCACCGCTAGATGTATTCCTTTTGATCAAGTAGCTTTTGATGATACTTGTCCAGTATGTGGCAAAAAAGCAAAATATGTTGTCTTATTTGCTAGAGCATATTAGTAAAAATAGTTGAGATTAGAAGACTTTTTGTAAAAAATAAAGACTTTTATTGAAAAAATAAAGGTCTTTTTTTAAGACTTCAAAGTTCAAAAAAGTACCTTAAAAAAATAAAAATTCTGAACGATTTCTCACTTCAGAATTAATAATTTAAGTGGCGGAGTAAGCGAGACTCGAACTCGCGCGCGCCTTGCGACGCCTACTTCCTTAGCAGGGAAGCCCCTTCACCAACTTGGGTATTACTCCATCGACACTATTTGAACTCATTAATATTAGCAAATAAACACGATTTATTCAATCTAATATTAGTTTGGAGCACCCAGACGGATTTGAACCATCGATCATTGAGTTGCAGTCAATTGCCTTACCAGACTTGGCTATGGGTGCACCGCTTGATTATTATATCTAGTTAGAGAGATTAAATCAATAAAAATATAACAATTAAGACGATAAAACGAAGAAAATTAATGATTATTTTAATTATTTTTAAAGCCTGTACCTAATGTTAATCTATAAACATAATTAACCATGTCAGATTCATTAATATTTATATCTTTTTTATTTAATGTATAGATAATATTAGAGAAAGCACCAACATAATAAGATAAGATTAATTCTTTAGGAGCATCAAAAGTTACTAAATTATTATATATAGGAGCAATTAAAGGAGATAATTCATAAACAAAAGTATTTATGTTCCAAAACATAACGTAAGATCGGTCATTTTCGACCATCTTTTTAAATTTCTCTTTATTTTCATAAAAATAATGAATAATAATCTTTATTACATCTTTATATACTTCATTACTAGTTTTCTTAGTAGGAAATAAAGCATTAATCTTTATAGATATCTCTTTAATACGTCTAGCAAACATAAATTTTAATAATTCATTTTTATCATAGAAATTATTATAAAAAGTAAGCTTACTGACAAGAGCTCCTTCACATATTTCTTTAATAGTTATATCATCATAATTTTTCTTTTCTAATAATGTTTCTAAAGAATCTGCTAAATCCCTTTTACTACGTAATATTCTAGCATCTATTTTTTTACCATTTTTATCTACTTCCTCATATATTTTCATATTTTCTCCTTAAATAATAAACTTTTCATTTATAAAAGTTTAATTTATATACATACGTATTGACAATTAACTTTTATTAATTATTATTATACGAGTAAATTATCTTTATTCAAGTAAAACCTTTTATAGGTCAAAAAAGTAATTTATGTTATTATTATATTGATGGAGGTAGCTATGGAAAATACACCAGTAATCGAAATTAAAAATTTAGAAAAAGATTATGGCCAAGGTCGTGGTATTTTTGGTGTTTCTTTTGTAGTGTATAAAAGTGAATGTTTTGGTTTTTTAGGACCTAATGGTGCTGGAAAATCAACAACTATTAGACATTTAATGGGCTTTTCTAAACCAGATCATGGTGAAACCTTGATTAATGGCGAAAACACCTTAAAAAATCGTGATGAAGTCATGAGAAGTGTTTCTTATTTGCCTGGAGAAATCGCTTTGCCTGATGCTTTAACGGGTAAAGAATTTATAGACATTCAATGTACTTTAAAAAACGTTGTAGATTATACTTTTAGAGATTATTTAATTAATTTATTTAAATTAGATACATCTTTATTATGTAAAGAAATGTCTTTAGGTATGAAAAGAAAATTAGCAGTTGTATGCTGCTTTATGAGTGATCCAGATATTATTGTTATGGATGAACCAAGTAGTGGTTTAGATCCTGAAATGCAAGAAGTATTTATTCAATTAGTAGAAAAAGAAAAGAAACGCGGCAAAACTATTTTAATGTCTAGCCATATATTTAAAGAAATTGATGCTAGTTGTGATAGAATCGCTGTTATTAAAGATGGAAAGATTGTTTCTTTATTTAAATCTAGTGAATTAAAACATAAAACTTTAAAAACCTATGTCGTTACTTTTATTAATTTAAATGATTTAAATGAATTTTTACATGATGATCATCCAAATTTTAAAATAATTGATCATCATAAAGATAAATATCAAGTTGTAATTAGCGTTGATGATTCTAAAATTAATAGTTTTATTAAAGATATTTCTAAATATGAAGTTATTGATTTAACTGAAATTAAAGAAACATTAGAAGATTATTTTATGTCTTTCTATAAAGAAGAAAAGACTTATGTTGGAGTTAAGTAATATGGAAAAGAAAGATGTAGTAATTGTTGATAATATAACTAAAGACTATGGCCAAGGTCGTGGTAATTTTAATATATCTTTTAATATTAAAGATGGAGAAGCTGTTGGTATTGTCGGAGAAAATGGTGCCGGTAAAACAACTTTAATGAGACAATTTATGGGCTTTATTAAACCTGATAGCGGAAAGATTACAATTTATGGTTTAGATGCTTATAAAGATGCAGCTGATGTTAAAAATTATGTTGGTTATGTTCCTGGTGAAATTAATTATCCAGATGTCAAAAGTGGAATTATATTCTTAAATAGTTATGCAAAAATGTGTGGAGTAACTGATTTTACTTATGCAGATAGTTTAATTAAAAGACTTCAACTTGATATTAGAGCCTATCCTAAAAGAATGTCTAAAGGTATGAAGCAAAAAACAGCTATTGTTACTGCTTTAATGAAGAAACCACTTCTAGTTTTATTAGATGAACCGACTACTGGTCTAGATCCTTTAATGAGAGATGAACTTTTAAATATTATTTTAGAAGAAAAACAAAAAGGAACAACAATCTTCATGTCTAGTAATAGTATTGAAGAATTAGAAAAAGTATGTGATAAAGTAATTTTAATATCTAATGGTAAAATTCTTGACGTTGCTGAATTAGATGCTATTAAAAATATAGACTTTAGAGATTATAAAATTGAATTCAATAAAAAAGAAGAATATCTAAAATTTATTGAAGGTCGAAAAGATATTATTAGACTTCAAGATATTTATAATCAAGCAACTGTTAGAGTTAAAAAAGAAGAAATAGCTGAATTACTTCAAACTCTTACAAATTATGATTTAAGATTTATAAGTCAATTAAAATATGACTTAGCTAAGTACTTTGATGAAAGAAGAAAAGGAGGCAATTAATATGAGAAAAAAAGAAAAAACCTTGCAGAACTCAACTGAAAATGTAGAATTTCCTTCAAATATTGACAGTATAGAAACAACAAATAAGCATAAAAAGAAGGGCTTATTCTCATTTGCTTTATTTAAAGAAAATGTAAAAAGTTATTGGGGATCATGGTCAATAGTCTCTTTAGGTAATGCTATTTTAATCATCATAGTTGTTATGATTTTATCTAGTTTAAATATTAATGAAACTAAAAAAGCTATGACTAGTATGTTTCAAAATGCTGATACAGAAGAAACAGTTAAAACTGGTGTAATCGGTTTATATTCAAGTTTTAAAGAAGCTGGACAAACTTATGAAACATTAACATCAAGTCAAAAAATGCTTATTAATTCTTTATCAACAATGTATGAACAAGTTAATAATCAAAATACATTATCAACTTTAAAATATGTTGAAACTACATATAAACGTTTGTATGATGTTGATAAAAATCATGAAAACGCTAAAAATAACACTGTTTCTTTAGTAGATGTTTATTTAAAGAATTTTTCTTCAATGACTGAAGAAGAAAAACAATTAGCAAAAGCAATTGTTCCTTATTATATAGATGAATATTATGCAACAATGAATGATTCAACAGCTACTACAAAAACTAGACTTATTAATGCGATTGGTAAATATCTTGTTAATAGTGTTCAAAATCAATATTCATTAAGTGATGAATTAGCTAATAAAATTAAAGATTTAGTAATTAATTCTATTAATGATTATGATAAAAAAGTTTCAGGAATTACAGATACTAATAAGAAAACATTAATTGCTAGACAAACTGCTACTGAATTGACTTTTGAAATTATTCCTTTAGTTACTGATGAAAGTTTAAAAGAACAAACTACATATTTAATTAATGATTTAAAGAATAGATATGAAGAAAGAAAAGAATCTTTTGTTGGTAATGTAGATAAATATTATGATCAAAGTGTATCAGCATCTATTATTGATGTAGTAGTAAATACACTAGAAGATTTTGCTTATTTAAATTATTTACCTACTTATAAAGTTGAATATATCACTAGTGTTAGAGGTCTTCCTTTAATAAAGGAATCAACTGGAACTGTTGATAGTAATGGAAATATTATTTATAGAGAAGTAGAAACTAATAAATATGATCCAGAACATTTTATTAAAGTAAGTGGAACAATGGGTAATGCTTCTAATATGCTTGAAAAGAAAAATAAAGCAATTATTACTGGTAAAGAATATACTCAAAAAGAAATTGATCAAGCTAAAAAAGAAGCTCAAACATCAATTACTTTATCTAAAACTTATTTAACTTCATTTATGAATGAATTTATTAATAGAGATTCTGATAATAAAAATGCTTATTTTGATGGTAAAAATATAATTGATAGTGCTATTAGTGAAAAGTCAATAGAAATGGTTATTGAGCAAGGTAAAAGGACCTTAATTGATACCTATAACTCTGCTAATAACACTTTAATTACAAATATTGAAGATATTCCAAGTGACTTCTTAGGTATGTCTAGTGAGTCAATCGTAAACTTATTAAAGGTCTATGCTGTTAGTGGATTAAGTAGTTATCAAGAGATGTATAAAGAATATAGTATAAAAGGATATGATGCTACTGAAACAATGTTAATAAGTATGACTTTAGCTAGTAAAACTGTTACTGGTTCATTACCACCTGCTTTAACTGATACATTAACTGAATTAGGTAGTATGAATACTTATGGATTTATGGTTGGTGTTGTTGCATTTGGTATGGCTTGTTTATTAATGCCTTTAGTTTATACAATTATATTAGCTAATGGATTAGTTGCTGAAAAAGTTGAAACCGGATCTTTAGCATTTACTTTAGCTACACCTACTAAACGTAATACATTTGTCTTTACTCAAGCTGTATATTTAATAGTTAGTGAAGTAGCTTCAGGAATTGTATTATTACTTGGTGCTATTTTATCTAGAGAAGTAGGTATTGCAATCGGTGGAACTGACTTCTTAGAATCGTTATTATTATCTGATATTATTGAATTTACATTAGGTTCAGTAATGGTAATTATTGCAATGAGTGGAATTTGTTTCTTATCAAGCTGTATATTTAATAAAACTAGATTTGCAATTGGTGTTGGTGGCGGTATTAATATATTCTTCTTTATTTGCTCTATATTAGGTTTATTTGGTAGTAAAGCAATGCCTGGAGCAATTAGAATTGATTCGATGAATATATTTAATTATTTCACTATTGATAATTTATATGATGGATTAGCAGCAATGAATGGAGATGCTATTTATTGGATTAAATTATTAGGATTAGTTGCAATTACTGCAGTTACTTATAATGTTGGTATAACTTACTTTAATAAGAAAGATTTACCTCTATAATATTTAATTAATTTTAATTATTAAAAAGGATCTTTGGATCTTTTTTATTATATAAAATAATAATAAAAACCTAAAAGTTTCAGACTTTGAAGTTAGAAACTTTATAATTTTAGAGAGTTTTGGACTTTAAAGTTAGAAACTATTGACTTTTAATAGATTTAAATATATATTTAAATTAATTTAATGGGAGTTAAATAAGTATGAATAAGTTAATAAATCGACCTGAATATTTAAAACAACTTATTGAAAATAAAGATGTTGATTTAGTAAAAATAATTACTGGAATTCGTAGATGTGGAAAATCTTCTTTATTAGATTTATTTCATCAATATCTTTTAGAAAATAAAGTTTTGGAAGAAAATATAATTCACATGAATTTAGAATCACTTCGTTATCGTAATATTTCTAATTATATAGAATTTTATGATTACGTAAGTAATTTGATTACAAATAAAGGTAAAACTTATTTATTATTTGATGAACTACAAGTTATAGAACATTGGGAAAAAGCTATAGAGTCTTTTAGACTTGATTTTGATGTTGATATTTATATAACAGGATCAAATGCGTATTTATTATCTACAGAATTTTCTACACTTTTATCTGGAAGATATGTAGAAATACGCATCTTACCATTATCTTTTAAAGAATTTTTAAATTTTTATAATTTTGATAATCCTATGACTATTGAAGATAAATTTCAAAGGTATTTACAATTTGGAGGAATGCCTATTTTAAAAGAATATAAATTTAATGAAAATAGATGTAATCAAGCTCTTGAAGGAATATATTCAACTGTAGTTTTAAAAGATATTATGCAAAGAAATAACCAAATAGATCAATCAATATTACATAAGGTTGTATTATTTCTTTGTTCAAATATAGGAAGTATTACTTCTCCAAATAATATAGGAAATACCTTAACTTATGAAGGTGATATTAGTGATAAAAAAGAAAAGAAAATGGCAGGTAAAACTGTCGATAAATACATACAAATGTTACATAATGCTTTCGTTTTTTATGCTGTTGGTAGATATGATATTAAAGGAAAACAATTACTTAAAACATTAGAAAAAAATTATATTATTGATATTGGTTTTCGTAATATGTTGTTAGGATATAGAGATGCTGATCGTGGACATATTTTAGAAAATATTGTATTTTTAGAGTTACTTAGAAGGGATTATCGAGTTTATATTGGAAAAATAGGCGAAGTAGAAATTGATTTCATTGCTGAAAAACCTAATGAAAAAATATATATTCAAGTTACAGAAACTATGTTATCTTTAGAAACTAGAAAACGTGAGTTAAAACCACTTTTAATGATTAAAGATAATTATGAAAAAATAGTATTATCATTAGATAGGAATTTTATTAATTCTTATGATGGTATTAAATCTATAAATATAATTGATTGGTTATTATCATAAATATTTAATCAAGAAGAATAAGTAAAAATCACGACAATTAGTCATGATTTAATCTTTTATAATCTATTTACTAAATAATTTATAATATAATTTTAATTTATCTTTTCTTATTTGAGATAAGCCAACAAATAATATATCAATAATATTTTGTTGAACTATTCTTGATCTAGTTGAATAAGTTCTTAATCCTTTTCCAATTGAAGAATGGTGAAGATTTATAGAAGCAACTTTAGATAAAGGATTATCACCATATTTAGAAATAGCAATAATAGGAACATTTCTTTCTTTAAGCATATTAGCAACTTCAATTAATTCAATAGTTTCACCAGTATAAGAAATAATAAGAGCTACATCTTTACTAGTCATAATACTAGCTGCTAATATTTGAGAGTGAGCATCTTTATAAGCTTGAGTATTAATTGCTAATCTTTGGAATTTAAACATTGCATCATCACCAACAACAGCAGATCCACTTAAAGAAAATATACCTATTTTATTAGCTTTATCAATAAGATTAATAGCTTTTTCAATTTCATCAGCATTTAATATTTTAAGTGTATTATTTAAAGATTCGATATTTAATTTACATATAGTATAGATAGTAGAACTAACAGACATATTAGAGATATTATCATTATCTATATCATAAATTCTTTCTTCACTTTTTAAATTATTAGCAACATCGCTATATAAAGCTTTAATAAAATCTCTATATCCATCATATTTTAAAGCGTAACAAAATCTCATAATAGTAGCAGTAGAACATTTACATTTCTTTGATAATTCTGCAACTGTCATTTCTGCAGTTTCAAATGTATGCTTTAAAACATAATTTGCAACTTTTTGTTCTTGCTTTGACAATGTATCCATTGTTTCATTGATTCTTATTATGCAATTATCCATATAGATATATCTCCCTATTATTTAGATAAATATCTTTTCTTTAAGATATTTCTTTCTTTATCTGTAACTCCTATTGTATTAGATATAAAGTTATCTAGTCCACCATATTTTTTATTTACTACATCAAAGAAATGTTCAAGAAATGCTCTTTTTGCTATAAATTGGCATTCTCTATAATTTCTTTCAATGACATTTGTATTAGGGTGAGAATTTAAGTAATTATTTAACTCTGTGATTGCAAATTCATTTGTTTTTTCATGCTCGGCATATAAAGTTTCATCATCACAACCTAATATTTTTAATAATAAAATAGTCGCTATTCCAGTACGGTCTTTTCCACTGGTGCAGTGCCATAAAATAGCACCATCATCATTAGCTAATAAGTAATCAAAGAAACCTCTATAAGCTTTAAAAGATTTCTTTTTAGTAGCAAAATCTTCATAAATTTTCATAAAGAATCTATCATAAGGATAACCAAAATCCGTTGTAAATTGATTCTTTTCTAAATAATCTAAAACAAAATAATGCTTAAAAGTTATACTTTCATCAAGCTTATCTTTTTTCTTAAAATAAGAATGGCTACTTCTAAAATCAATAACTGTCTTTAAGTTATATTCAGTCTTTAATCTATTTAATTCTTCAATAGATAAATTACTTAAATCAGCACTTCTTAAAAGACATTTATATTTTATAAAACTACCGTTTTTAGTTCGAATACCCCCTAGATCTCGGATATTTTTTACAGTTTTGAAATCTAAAAACTGACTTGTATTATTACTCTTCATTTTTATTTTCCTTATGAAGAGTGTATTTTTCTACTATATAAGTATGTGATATATAATCATGAATTGTTAAATTATTTTTCATCCAAGTCATCATAAAAGTAGTAATCAATATTGGTATAAAAAAGATATATTTTATTTTAAGAAATAATAAAAATGGACAAAGAATATTAATTAAAGTAAATACTAAAAATCTAATAAATACTTCTTTATAACCTGCTAATTTATTAGTATCAGAATTAGCTAAACCCATTTTAAATATCATTTGACCAAATGTAACATGATATAAAAATAAAGTAGGTAATAAATAAATTATTAACGAACTTATTATTAATATAATAAGAGAACCATATAACATTATATTATGTGAAGTATTTACATCATGAATATATTGAGGACTATTTTCAAAATAATTTATAGCTTTTTTAAACTCAGTTGTTAAAAATTCCTTAGCAACAATATTAGAAGTAGTAGATTTTCTAACTATTTGATTAGTGGTTTCATCTAATTCATAATATCCAGAAGATAATTTAATATTATTATATTCAATTAATTTATTATCACTAATTGCTCTAGAATCAAATGTATAATATTTAGTAATTGGTACATCTAAATTCTCTTCGGGAGTTAGGTCCTCGTTATATATATCAAGATATGATTTATAACCTTCATTTTCTTTTAATACATATAAAGCACAATCAGCATGTAGCTTTTGTACATTATAAATCATATCTTGATATCCTAATGATTTAAAAACAGTAAAAAAAGATCCAGCTTCAAGCCCTATAAATAAGATAACAAAAAATAATAAATCTAATAAACCAGCAAGCATTCTTTTAAAAAGTAAAGGCTTAGGTAAAGAATACTTTGTATCATTGTTTTCGCTATTATTAATAGTAGAAGAAGCTAGATCTTTCATAAACTAACTATTTAACTATAAGTTCTCCAATTCCGAGTCTATTTGTACTAGTTTGATCAAAAATTAAAATATGTTTACCAGTAACATCAAAATTGATAACAGCGTCAGTTGCGTAGTCGATTAAACCAAATTGAACAGCAGATAAAATATCACCATTTAAATTGATTTTAACAACAGTTTCCATACCTGAAGGTAAAGTAGAATAAGCTGTACCTGTAATTTTACCATTTTCAGATATTTTTAAGAACTCAGGTCTAATACCTATAACAACATTCTCTACATTATTTTCATCAGTATTAGGTAATTCAAAATCTTCTTCTGATTTAAATGTAGCATTAACTCCAAAGAAATTAACAGCAAATGTCTTAGGCTCAACTTTAGTAATTGTAGCTGGAATAAAGTTCATGGTAGGATTACCAACGAAATCAGCAACAAATAAGTTATTAGGTGTACTATAAACCTTTAATGGAGGTTCATATTGTTGTAAAACACCATTATTAATTAAACAAATCTTAGTAGCTAAAGTCATAGCTTCTAATTGATCATGAGTAACGTAAACGAAAGTTGAATTAGTATCACTATGTAAACGTTTTAACTCAGTTCTCATTTCACCTCTAAGTTTAGCATCAAGGTTACTTAAAGGTTCGTCCATGAATAAAACTTTAGGAGAAGGAGCAAGAGTTCTAGCAATAGCAACACGTTGTTGTTGACCACCACTAAGTTCACTTGGATATCTATCAGCATACTCTTCAATTTTAAGAGTCTTCATAACTTCAGCGACACGATTTTTAATATCTTCTTTCTTCCATTTTAAATTTTCTAATCCGAAAGCAATATTTTTATAAACTGTCATATGTGGCCATAAAGCATAGTTTTGGAAAAGGAATCCAATATCACGCTTAGCAGGTGAAATATTAATACCATTTTCACTATCAAAAACTACTTTATCACCAATAATAATTTTTCCAGTAGTAGGAGTTTCAAGTCCTGCAATCATTCTTAAAGTGGTAGTTTTACCACATCCACTAGGTCCAAGAAGAGTGATAAAATCACGATCTTCAATTACCATATTTAAGTTATCAACAGCGACAGTTTTACCCCATCTTTTTGTAACATTTATTAATTCTATTCTTGGCATATTTTTAGCCTCCTATTCCTTTATCAATTGATGCGCCAGTTAATTTATTAACTAAAAGATTTACTAAAATAACAAATAAAACGATTAATAAGTTAATAGCGTTACTTAATTGATTTAATCCGTATAATTCAAAATATTGTAATGTATTAGTAATTAAAGTGAAACTACTAGTAAGTAACGTGAATAATGTTAATTCTCTCATACCTGAAATAAATGGTAATAAATAACAAGATATGAAGCTTGATTTTTGAATTGGGAAAATAACTTTGGTCATTCTCTTCCACCAAGGAACATTAACAATAATAGCAGCTTCTTCGATTTCACCACTAAGTTGAAGCATAGCGTTAGTTCCACTACGACTTGCAAATGGTAAGAATTTAATACCACCACAAAGTATACAAGCAATAACAGCGGCAGTTTCTCCAGCAGCATTATAATTCATCCATTGGAATCCAGGAGTGTAAGATAATGAGAAGAAGACAGCACCAAAGCTAAGAGCTGGAATTAAATAAGGTAAGAAAGCACAATTAGAAACGAATTTAGCTAATTTACTATAACGTTTTTTAGCTACACCATAACCAATTAATATACCAAATGTACCAGCAATTAAAGATACGCAAGCAGCAACTATAAACGATCTACCTAAAGAACTCCAAATAGTTGTATTTAAGAAAATACCTTTAGAGGATTGACCTTGATTACTAATTCTTAAGTCTAAATCAGTATTTGTAATCCAATATTTGAAAGTTAATGTAGTAAGATCTCCAGGAATTTCTTCTAAACTTTCTAAAGCAAATGAAATTAAAGGGAAAACTGCAAAGAAACTAACAACAATGATAATTAATACAGCAATGACCCATTTGACCCATTTATTTTTACCTTTACCAAGTTGAATTTTACTAATTTGTCCTGATTTACCACTAACGGTAGTAAAGCTCTTTCTTGAACTTGTAAATTTATTATTAATTGTAAGAATAATAATACTAAATAAAAGAAGAACAACAGCAATAACGTAACCTTGACCTTTAGTATCACCAAGCATTAATAAACTTCTCATTTGAATAGAAATTGCGTTAAATGAATTGTTTTTATTTAAGAATGCAGGAACTGTATAACTAGAAATTGAACTTGAGAAAACAAGTAAAATTGTAGAAATAAGAGCAGGAGCTACGATAGGTAAAGTAATTCTCCAAATAGTTTTTAATCTAGTAGATTTTAAAATAGTTGCAGCTTCTTCTAAGTTTGCATCCATATTTCTTAAAATACCACCA
This sequence comes from uncultured Bacilli bacterium, assembly GCA_934168325.1. Classification (GTDB taxonomy): domain Bacteria; phylum Bacillota_I; class Bacilli_A; order RFN20; family CAG-826; genus Onthovivens. Next base: position 53,463 of record CAKPNG010000002.1, on the reverse strand, counting down.
ATTAAAATATAAGCAAAAGGAGCATAGTGAATACCTAAAACTAATGCACAAGGTACTAAACCATAAACAAAATTAACAGGTGCTTGAAGTCCTGTAATAGCTTCTAACATTCCGGTTTGGAAGTTACAAGCAGATAAAGCACTATTTTTAAAGAAATTTTCCCAGAACATTGCAATAGACCAAGAAGGCATAATGTAAGGGAAAATAAATACTGTTGAGATATATTTTTTACAAGGTAAGTTAGTTCTTGTAATAAAGAAGGCCAAAATACCTCCTCCAACAACAGCAATAAAACAAGCTAATAAGGCCATTAACGTTGATAAACCAAGTGGTTTCCAGAAATTAGTGACCGAAATTTGCATATTTCTTGGATTAAAAAGAACTTGTGGCCATAATGCCCAAGTTAAATCACCTTTCTTTAAAGATAAATTCCAGTTTTCATTTATAGATTTAGCTTCTTTTAAAGTTTGAACTGTAAATGAATCTAAAATTAATCTAATAAGAGGGTAAACAACACCAGCAATTAAAATAATTGCAAATAAAATAACAATGATGTTGGCAGGATTTGAAAAATAGGTTTTTAGATTATTCCAAAACTTCTTCCAAGTAAAAGTTTTAAAATAATTTACAAATCGATTGAATCTATCTTTAGTGTTATCAATAAAGTTAGACCATGATGACTTCATTTTTTGAATCATTGATACCTCCAAAAACAAGGAGGGAGAATAACTCTCCCTCCAGTTTTAATTTATTATTTAAATTATTTACTAGATAGACCGTTAACGTATGTTCTTAAATCTTCAATGGTTGATGATTTAACATCTTTTAAGTAGTTATAATCTTCCATGACAGATTTTTGATACCATTTATCTCTACTCCAATCTAAATCGTTGTAGCCAACACCATCTTTATTAGTACATGGATAGTAATAACCATACATGTTGGATTTTTCACCCTTACTATTAGGTGTTAAACTATTGTAACACATTGCTTTATAACAATCTGGAGTAACGACAAATCTTGCGAATAAACAAGCAGTATATGGATGTTTTGCGTTATTTACAACTTGAGAATACATAGTATACATGAAACTATTGAATCCACTTAATTCTAAGTCCCAGCCGACTGTTTTCATTGGTAAGCCTTTAACTGTAGTTTCTTTACCATCTTCACCAGTAACTTTTGTTTCAATCTTAGCAGCATCTTTCATTTTAGCAAAAGCGCCATAATAAACAAATGGATCAATACCTTCTTTTTCTTCTTTAGCGATATCTTCTTGGTATTGAGTAGATTTCATAGCTGTTCCATCAGAACCATGCCAAACTTTAACATTTGCCATTAATTCATAAACAAATTGTTTACCGATATTATCGTATTCCTTACTAGCTGTCCAATCTTTCTTATAATAATCTTTATAAGCAGTTTTTAACATTGGAGCGTTCTTTTCTGACATTAAACTTAATAAGAATGATAAGTTAATTTGTTCAGTAACTGGGTTTTGGAAGCTGAAGTTATCTAAGTGACCTTCATCACTAGCTTTGCCAGCTAATTGCCAAACATTATTAAATTTATGATCAGTATATAACTTAGAAGTATTATTAACAAAGAATACTTTATTAAAGTGAATACCTTTAAGTGGTAAAGTATCTTCTTCAGCTAAACCTAATTCTTTCCAATCTTTTGGAACGTAATTATGAGTAATGCCGCTTTCAATTAAATCTGCTAATGATCTAGCATCTTGAATTAAAGCAAAATCAGCGAAATAATTACTATCTGCTGTTTCTAAAGCTGTTAATAAAGCAGCATCTTTATAGCTGTTATTACAATTTACTTTATCATCTGTTAACCAAGTATATTTCTTTTGGAATTCTTTATAAGCAGCACTCATTGTAGAAGTTAAAGCGACGATTTTGAAAGTATCGTTTGATGCTTTCATTTCGGCTTCAGCCTTTGCTTCAAGATCTGCTAAATCCATTTGTTGAGCTTCAGCAACAATTTTAGCTGTTGGAATTTTACCATTTCCACCACAAGATGCTAATGCTGATAATGACATCATAGCTACTGCAGCAAGAGATAGGCACATTATTTTTGTCTTATTCATTTTATTTCCTCCCTAAGTGGTTTTTGACACTACTATTATGCAACAAAAATTTTTAAGAAACAATATTTTTTTGTAAGCGCTTACACTTTGTAAAAAATTTTCATTTATTTTTTGGTAAAAAATGATATTATTTAAATGTATTAATGAAATATTTTTTCAAAAGGAGGAGTTTTATGCCATTAGTAACAACTAAAGAAATGTTTAAAAAAGCATATGAAGGCAAATATGCTATAGGAGCTTTTAATGTCGATAACATGGACATTATGAAAGCTGTACTTAAAGCTGCGGAAGAAACAAAATCACCTGTGATTATTGCTATCTCTAGTGGAGCATTACAATTTATAGGAAAAGAATATATAAGAGGATTAATGGATCTCGCAATGAAGACAGTTACGGTACCTGTTGCATTACATTTAGATCACGGAAAATCTGTTGAATTATGTAAAGAATGTGTTGATTTAGGGTTCACAAGTGTCATGATAGATGCTTCTGCATATGACTTTGAAACTAATATTAAAATGACTAAAGAAGTCGTCGAATATGCTCATGCTCATGGCGTAGTTGTTGAAAGTGAACTTGGTGCTATTGCTGGAATTGAAGATGATATTAATGTTGATGATAAATATGGTCATTTCACTCATCCAGATGATGTTATTGAATTTGTTAGTAAAACAGGTATTGATTCATTAGCTATTGCTATTGGAACGGCTCATGGTGCTTATAAATTTAAGCCTGGTCAAAAACCTCAATTAAGATTTGATATTTTAGAAGAAATTGAACAAAGATTACCTGGATTCCCATTAGTTTTACATGGAGCAAGTTCAGTTCCACATGAATCTTTAGAAATTTTAAATAAATATGGCGGAAAAATGCCAGAAGCTATTGGAATTCCTGAAGCAATGCTTAAAGAAGCTAGTGAACATGCAGTATGCAAGATTAACGTTGGTACTGATATTAGAGTTGCTTATGTTGGTGCTATGAGAAAAGCATTAGTTGAAAATCCAGAAAAATTCGATGTTAGAGTATTTGTTAAACCTGGTATGGAAGCTGTAACAGAACTTGTTAAAAATAAATTAATTAATGTTTTTAATTCAGCTGGTAAAGCAGAGTAATTATATATATAAGATAAATAGAGAAAAAGGAGATTATTATGGGATTAGTTACTACTAAAGGAATGTTTGAAAGAGCATATAAGGGAGGATATTCAATCGGAGCATTTAATGTTGACACTTTTGATACATTTGTTGCTGCTATTGAAGCTGCAAAGCTTGAAAAATCACCTATTATTATTCAAATAACTGAAAATGTTATTAAATATTTAGGTCCTGATTATTTAATGGCTATTGTTAAAACAGCTGCTGCTCAAGATGGTGTTGAAGTTGCACTTCATTTAGATCATGGTAAAACTGTTGAAGTTTGTAAGTACTGTGTAGATTTAGGATTTACAAGTGTTATGATCGATGCTTCTGCATATGATTTCGAAACTAATGTTAAAATGACTAAAGAAGTAGTAGAATATGCTCATGCTCATGGCGTAGTTGTTGAAAGTGAGCTTGGTGCTATTACTGGTATGGAAGATGATACAACTGTTGAAGATAAATATGGCCATTTCACCCATCCAGATGATGTAGTTGAATTTGTAAATAGAACTAATATTGATTCATTAGCAGTTGCTATTGGTACAGCTCATGGTGCATTTAAATATAAACCAGGAGAAAAACCAGCTTTAAGATTTGATATCTTAGAAGAAGTTGAAAGAAGACTTCCTGGATTCCCATTAGTTTTACATGGTTCTAGTAGTGTTCCTCAAGATAAATTAGCTTTAATTAATAATTATGGTGGTAAAATGGAACAAGCTATTGGTATTCCAGAACCTATGTTAAGAGAAGCTAGTAGACATGCTGTTTGTAAGATTAATGTTGGTACTGATTTAAGAGTCTGCTGGACTGGAACTGTTAGAAAATTCTTTGTTGAACATCCAGAAGAATTTGAAATTAGAAAATATACAACTCCAGCTAGAAAAGCAGTTACAGAGATGTTAAGAGAAAAGATGAGAGATGTATTTGGCTCATCAGGTCACGTTTATTTAGATAAGGAATAAAAATGTCAATGAGATTATTTGTTTTTGATGTAGATGGAACTATTATTGATTATGATCAAAATATAAAAACTGAAACTATAGAATCAATAAATAATCTTTTACGTAATGGAGAAGCGGTCGCTATTGCTAGCGGCCGTCCTTTTCCAGGAGTTAAAAAATATTTATCTTTATTTGTTGAAGGTAATAAATATGCTATTTGTTCTAATGGAGCAAGTATCTATGATTTTGATGGCAATCTATTATTTAGAGATGGATTACCTATTTCTTTATTGAATGAAATGTACCTAGATTTTGAAAAAAACCCTCTAAACTTAAATGTTTTTGCTTTTTTTGATAATTATGTTGCGTATTATAAATATGATGAATGGATTGAAAGAGAATTAAGATTAAATGATGCTTTGCCTTATGATTTAAATAAAATTAATTATAGTAAAGATACGTTAATCGATAAAATTATTGTTGGTGGAGATCCCGAAAATAGTAAGCAAACAGTAATTAAAAAAGAAATTTGTGATAAATATCATGTAGTAAGAAGTAGTATCTTTTTTATTGATATTATGAATAAAGGAATAGATAAAGCTAGTGGTGTGAGTAAATTAGCTGAGATTATTAATGTCAATCAAAAAGATATTTTTACATTTGGTGATGCATTAAATGATTATTTAATGATTAAGAATTTTAATGGTATTGCAATGGGTAATGCTTTAAAAGAAGTTAAAGAAGTTGCTAAATTTGTTACTAAAGATGTAAATGATTGTGGCATAACTTATGCTATTGATCATTATATAAATAAAATTATTTAATTATTTTTATTGATAAAGGTTTATTTTTGTTTTTAAATTCATTAATAAAGCTATTAATTAAATCTTCATTTTTTGTTTTACAGGTAAAGGTTATTTTAAGAGCATCTTTACCATTATATTTGGTTACAAAAGACTTTATATTTGAATAATTAATATTATATTTCTTTAATGTTTCTAATAAATCTGCCATTATTGGCTCATCTTCATAAGTCATAATAGAAACATTAATAAATCCCTTTTTAATTTTATTTTCTATATTTTGGAAAGATATTAAACAAAGCATTGTAAATATAGTAGCTATTAAGCCAATAACAAAATAACCTGCTCCACAAGTCATTCCTATAGCCATTGTTACCCATATTGAAGCAGCTGTAGTTAATCCTTTTATATTAACACCATTTTTAACAATGCTTCCTGCTCCTAAAAAAGTAACACCAGTAACTCCAGCTGCTGCTAATCTCATAGGATCTCTAGAAGTAGAACCAGGTATTCCATATATAGAAATTATCATAATTAAAGCACTACCTAAACATATTAAAATATGAGTTCTAAAGCCTGCTGGATGCCCATTTGTTTCTCTTTGAAAACCGATAATTCCGCCAAAAATAGTGGCGATTAGCAGACTTATTATTAAAAGTATGAGGTTTCCGTACCATCCAAGGTTATTAAAATAATTAACAATAATAGAATCAATACCACTTGGGGTAGTGAAACCAGAAGTAGTTTCAGTTAATAATAAATTTTCTAATATCATAATATAATTGTAATATTTTTTCATTCATTTGTGAATAGATTAAAATAAAGTTTTACCAAGTTAATTGACATTATAATCTTAATGCCAAATAAGTAATTTGTTTTTTAATTTATGAAATGATAAAATAAAAATATGAAACCCGTCTTTTTAAGTTAGCACAATAAAATTTTTTAGTAAATGATGTTCAATTAATAACAAAATATCGCACTAGTCGATATTTTTTTAATTTTTAAAAATATTGACAAAATATTTATTTTACTATTTTATATTGTGCTATTTTGTGCTATAATAAAGTAGAGGTAAATTATGAGTTATTTTTTAAAGAAAACCAAAACAAATAAAGGTGTTTATTATCAAGTTTATGATGGTAATTACGATAAAGAAAAAGGCTACGTAACGCAAAAATCTGTTTCCGTTATCGGCTATCATTCCGATTTATTGAAAAGAGGTATCAATGATCCGCTAACTTATGCAAAGAAATTAGTGGAACAAATGGAAAAAGAAAGAAAAGAAAAGATTATGCGCGATAAAATTAAGACAATCGATGATTCTTCTGATATTAAAAACGTAGGTACTTCTTTTATTTCATCGTTTTTAGATTCTTTAAAAATAGAATTGCCAATCAATATGCTGAATTATGGGAGACGTGTGAATTATAAACTATTTGATGTTATGAAATTTTTAATTGCCTCTCAAATTTATGATCCATCATCAAAATTAAACGCATATATTAATCTAAAAGATAAATTTTTGTTCTCTTCAGATTTTTCCTATCCAAATTTACTCGATGCACTCGATGTTTTTGGAGAAGATTATCAAAGTATTATTGAGTTGTTCAACAATTGTTTTAAAAAGTTATACAAATTTACAACTGATAAAGTTTTTTTCGATTGTACAAACTATTATTTTGAAATTGATAAACCTTACGATGATAAACAAAAAGGTCCAAGCAAAGAAAATAGAAAAAATCCAATCATTGGAATGGGTCTTCTTTTAGACAAGAATCAAATGGCTATTTCAATGAAAATGTTTCCTGGTAATCAAAGCGAAAAACCTGTTATTAGAGAAATAATTAATGAAATGAAAGAAACTAATCAAATTAAAGGCAGAACTATACAAATTGCGGATAAAGGCCTAAATTGTGGGCAAAATATATTTGAATGTCATTTAAATAAAGATGGGTATATCTATTCAAATTCAGTTAAAAAATTATCTGCTAAAGAACTTATTTGGGTTGACAAAGATGACGATTATATAAAGGATAATGAAGAAAATTGTACTTTTAAATATAAAGAATGCATCGATGATTTTAAATATGATTTTGTATTTAATGGCGCTAAATATTCTAAAAATTTTAAGCAAAAAAGAATAATATACTGGTCAAAAAAGCTTGAAGATAAACATAGAATTGAAATTAATTTAATGATAGAAAAAGCTAAAAAACTTGCACTATCTCAAGCAAAAAAGCGGAATATGGTGAATGCTCTAGGTATATAAATTTTGCGAAAATAGATGAAAATGGTGAAATTAATTTTGAAAACGTATCAAAAATAATTGATCAAGAAAAAATTGAAAAAGACCTTAAGTATTGCGGCTACAACATGCTTATTACATCTGAAATTTCCACAAGTTCTAAAGAAGTATATGATGTTTATCATAGGCTTTGGAGAATTGAAGAATCATTTAGAATTCTTAAAACAGATCTTTGTGCAAGACCTACATATTTACAAGGAAAATTTAAAATTTATGGTCATTTTTTAATGTGTTATTTATCTTTAGTTTTTATAAGATATATCGAGTTAGTTTTACTAAAAGATGAAATTCCAGCAACTACAATCATTAATTTTATTAGAAAATTTGAGATTTTTGTTAATGAAGATTTAAGTGTAAATTTGCTTAAAAAGAGAGACTCTATTGATGAATTAACAGCTATTACTAATCTTCCTATAATTAAAAAAATATTTAATGAAAAAGACCTTAAATTAATTAAAAATTATCGTTTTAGCACAATAAAATAAGCTTATCTTAAAAAGACAGGTAATATAATTGTAATATTTTTTCATTCATTTGTGAATAGATTAAAATAAAGTTTTACCAAGTTAATTGACATTATAATCTTAATGCCAAATAAGTAATTTGTTTTTTAATTTATGAAATGATAAAATAAAAATATGAAAGCAAAGCAACTAACTATTGTATTGCCCTTAATAACTTGTTTTTTATGTGCTGGTTGTAATCCTACTAATAGTAAAAACTCAGATGATGATTTAGTTTTACCTGGCAAGGATAGAATTCGGTGGACTAAAGGGTTTAATGATTTGAATGAAGTTTCAAAATTTTTAATAGATTTAAGAAACACTCAAAAAAATGCCGAATTTAATTTTGGGTTATCATCATTTAACGTGCCAAAAAAATATGTATGTTTTACTACAGGATTTTACGGTCATATAGATGGTAATTTTTCTAATAAGGAGGATATTTTTAACTCCACATACGATTATTTTTGGATTAAACAGTTATTTATTGAAAATACTACAGAGTTACCAGTCTATAATCAAATTTATCTTTATTTTTACCCTTTTTATGGTGAAAATAGTGTTTTTTCAAATAATAAAATTGAATATGTAGTTAATAATTATAATGATGGCGGTTATATAATTTATTTTATTTATAATAATTATAAAATTATGGAACTTCAGACAAATATGTATAGTAGCAAAGATGTTATTAAAGATAATGTTATTAATGAACTTATTGAAAATTTTAGAATAATTTTTTAATAGGAACTATAGAAAGTGTATTTTTAATTTTTGTAATATTTTGCCTTAGTAACATTATTGGCTTTTTAATAAGAAAATAAACAGTATAAATCAATACATTAAAAGCAACAAAGAATTGATTTTTCTTAACGCATTTTCTTTAGAAAGTAAGTTTTTTCAATTAGCGATAATATAATTATTAATATTTAGTTAATAAATACATTTTAAACTGACACAAAGTGTCTCTTATAAATTAATATTGAAGTGTTTATAATTAAAGCATGAGCAATATATATATATATATATATATAGGAAGAGATTAAATTATAAGCCTTTTTCATATCTAAAAGGAGATTTTAGATATGAAAAATAAATATAATAAAAATATTTTTGTAGGATCATTAATATATTTTTCTATGTTTTCTATTATAGGAATAGGATTTTCTAGTTTCATTATTAGTGATAATAATTTAAATAGTGAAGTAAGAAATATTGACGTTAAAATAGGTAATGTTAATGGTGTATATAGCAAATATGTTTATGTAGATCAAGCTAATAAACCTAATAATGGATATAGACCTTTGTTATATAGAATAAATAATAATAACTTTAATGGTTTCATTAATCATAATAATAATTCAAATAATGATATTAATAATGCAGGAACTAACGTTGGTGAATTACTATTTTATATAAATTTCAATTTAAATAAATTAAAAGAATTTAATGAATTAAATGTTAATAAGTCATTAACATTTAAATATAAATTAAAATTAATTAGCAATGATTTAAATGCAAACAATGTTGGCTTATTTAAATTTAATAATTCTAAGTTATATCAATATTATAATGGTTTATTAACATATAAAGATGAAGATTTATTAAGTTCTAATATAGTTAATAATGATAATTATATAATAGATACAAATACAAATAGTGTCGAATATAGCTTATCTTTAGCTAATATTTTAACTAAAGAGATAGATACACTAGAGACTTATTTAGTTATTAATATAAGTCCTATCAGTAGTAATAGATTATCTAATATATATGATTATTTAGTAACTAAAAATGGTAGTTTTGAATTTTATATGGATATAGATAAATATGAATAAATTTAACAATAAATATATATTTAAACATTCTTTGTCTTTATTAATTATCTTATTATTTTTAGTAAGTATATTTAATATTGGCTATAGTAGTTGGAATTTAGTTAATAATTATTTTAATAATAAAATAGGAAATAATATTAATGATTATGTTTGTTTTAATAGTAAAACAAATATTAAATATTATATGATTGAGGATGCTTTAAATAATGCTAATAGTGGTGATACTATTTATTGTTATAAAGATAAAAATCCAACTATATATTCTAATGTAGTTATAAATAGTGGAGTAACTTTAACTTTACCTATATCTAGAAAAGATGAATTTGATTGGGATGGTCGACAAAAAGAAGCTAAAACATCTAATACATGGAGAGAAATAGGAGAGTATACATCTAATCAATTTGCTGATCAAGATGAAGCCAGTGTTAATAAATATTTAGTGAATAGAGTAACACTTGCTAGCAATGTAACATTGACTAATTTTGGTACTATTAATATAGGTGGAATTGTAGGCAACGATAACACAGTTTTAGCAGGTAATACTTCTGGATATTATTGTGAATTATACTTAAATAAAGGTGCAAGAATAATTAATAAAAATACCGGTATTATCGATTGTTTAGGCTATATTAAAGAAGATTCTAATAATAGAGGAGCAATATTAGAGAATTATGGAATAGTTAAACTTCCTATGGTCTTTTATGACTATAAAGGCGGAGGATGTACTGCTAGTCTATATGCTAATGAAACTTATAAAGAATTTCCTTTATCTCAGTATGATTTTCCTAATATTAAGATAGAACAGAATCATTATTATGGATGTAAAATGATTGGTTATGTAGATTTATTTACTGGTTATACACAAATTGAAAAAGAAGTTCTAAAAGTTAAAGTTAGAGTCACAATGAACGCTCGTCATAATGTGAGCGAAATAAATTTTATTTCTCAAGAAGAAGCATCTGTTTTTAAAATTAGAAACGATGGATATATTAACTTAATTTATAAATCTAACGACAATAAATTTACTAATTATAATACTTATAATTCCTTTGTTGCAGGTCCAAATGCTGAGACTATCTTCACATTCAACGCTAATGTTGATTTCAATTATTTCGAGATAAGTTTAAATGCCTCTAATGATGCAAAAGTAGAAACACGTTCAGTATATATAGGTGGATGGAGTAATAGTTCACTATTAACAAGTATTGTTAAAAATATGTTAAAAACATCAATGCAAACAAAAGAGGTTGATTATCCAATTCCATGGAATTTTTCTATAACTGTTAATTCAGGATATAATCTAAATTTTAATCAAAGAATTAAATTTTTAGGAGGTTCTGAATTAATTATTAAAGAAGAATCTACTGTCAATATAAATAGTCCTTTCATTTTATATGATTCATCAAATAACGATAAAAAATTATATGAAGATGAAAGATCTCCTGCAGGAACTATTTATCCTTATGATAAAGGGGATGCTTTATTAATAAATGAGGGAACTTTAAATATTAATAATGGAGCAAAATTTGGCGGAAATATTAGTGCAATTTCTTCATTAGGAACTTTAAATATTAATAATGGCAGTATCTTAGAATACGAAACACAAGAAGGAAGTGCTACGTTTAATATAGTATTTTCTAGTTTAAAAAATATGGGTGTAAATTATGAGTTTCAACCTTATAAAAATTCACCAATTCATAAATATGCTTGTGTTGATCTTTATAATACATTTAATCTTACTAATGTAGAAGTAGGAACATATATAGCTATTAAAGGTAATAATAATCAATATGGATATAAAAAAGTATAAATTCTTTTAGTAGAACTTATACTTTTAATAAGAATGTAATAATCAATATAATTATAGATATTTTCTGATAATATCTAATATTTCTTCACCGAATAGTTGATATTTATCTTTACTTAAAATTTTACATAATTGATATGAATCAGTAGGTTTATTATTGACTAATTTTATAATTTGATTATCAGTAAATATTTTATTAGGTAATATACGCTTTTCTTTAGAAGTTTTGTCTCTATATAAGAACAATTCATTTTGCAAATCTTGATTCTTTTTTTGATCTATAGAATCAAGTTCACTATCATCTTTATTTAATTCGCTTTTATAATAATCTATAAAGGTATCAATATTATTATTTTTTTGATCTTCACTAATATCTAAAAAATAAGATTTAACTAAATTTAAATTATCATTGTTCTTTATATCAAATATTTCTCTTTCAATTTGTCTAACTATATAATTATTAAAACCTGTATTAGTTTTAGTAAAGTTACTACCTGCTAGATTTTTACCTTCGCTCATCATATCGTAACTAGAAGCAATATAATTATTAAAAATAAAATCAAATAAGCTTCTCATATTTTTACTAAAATCTTGATAAGTTTCTTCTTTAATAAAGTTATTATTAAAAGCTTTAGTTGTTAATAATAAATCATGAGTAGAAGTGTTTCTTCTTTTATTTAATTCATTTTTATATTCATCATTATAAATAAGTTTTAAGAATAAACCTATCGTTGACATAAAATAGAAGATACCAGTTTTAATAATTGAAGGATAATTTGATTTAAGATCTTCGCTATGCTTTTTCTTAAAAATAATATAGTCTTTGTAGGCTTTTTCTAAAAAAATGACATCTTTTAGTAATGGGAATTCATAATGATTTTTAACAAAAAATAGATCATATTTTTCTTTTTGTTCTAGTATTCTACTGACATTATTATGAGCTGGTCCAGGTTGAAGATATATAAATGAATATAAGTCTTGAGCCAATTCATTATTTTTAGTTTTTTGATATTTTTCTTTAATACGTGTAGCATCTGGTTTATCACCACGCTTAATCTCGATAAACATATCATTTTTATTAAATAATGATTGTAACATTCTTTGCTCTTTACGATTTGCGATAACATCTTTAGATTTAATTGGTTTTTGAGTATTACTAGCTTCAGCTATATTTGCTATAAATTCATTTTTATTTTCTTCATCTTCATATGTATTTTTAATTATTTTTGCTACTACATAAAAGTCAGTATTAAAAGGAACTTCACCAATCATTCTAGTAGTTTGACCACCATTAACAATAGAAAATTTCTTTAACTTTATTTTATTATTATTAAGTTCAAAATCATCACAAACAATGATCATACCATTATTATAATAATAGAAATTACCAGGATCTTTTTGGATAGAATCTTCAATTTTTTTATCAATATTATCATTTTTGATGTAATATCTTAAATTCATAGCTAGTAATTTATTTTGATATTTTTCCCAATTATCTTTTATAGATTTAGCACTGATATTACATACAATACAGTTATTAGAATATTTTAAATAGTTGTTACTATTATCAACATTAAAAGAACTTTCATTGACAAAATCAAATGGCTCAATATTACTTCTAATAGCTAGTTCAATATCACTAGAAAATTGTATTGATACATCAATAATATTTTTATTTACACAATAATTACTAATTTTTTGTTTAGCATAATATTTTTCTTCACTTGGTAAATCAATATCAGTAATTACTTTGATAGTAAATTTATTTATTTCGTTATCGTATTCTTTACTGCCTCTTAAATTTTCAATTTTATTATAAATCTTATTGTTATCTAAATATCTATGACCATTCAAATTATCAATAGTAGAACTTATATAATCAATTCTTTTAAATATTTCGCTTAAATTAAATGCTTTAGAATTATAAAAACAAATAGTAGTTAATAATTCAATTGGAGTATCATCGTTATATTGATCAATATAAATTGCATCGATAAAGTTATTATGCTCTTTTTCATCTCTAGTATAAGTTATAGAATCTAATAAATCCTCAATATATGCATCATTATTCCCGTATTCATAGTTATAAACATATAACTTAGTTAATTTAACTTCATCTACCTCATCGTTAGAAATGATGTCTTCTGGTAGTTTATTATAATATTCAAGTAAATTCATATTTTAACCCTCTCAATCTATTAGATCACGTTTTGCTTGATCTGTAAAGATCCCATTAATTTTTTGTCATTTAAAAATGTTTATTCAAAGTAAAACTTTACAATAAAATGCATTGAAATTTAACTTTAAAATAGTTAGAATTAACAAGGCAAAAAACTCAAAAATTTTATCGATTTTTATTAAAAATTAGTCTAAAAAAGCATCGATAAAATAAGTTAAAAAATAGTTAAAAAAGTATTTGACATATTATATATATAATTGTATTATTTACTCACTGGCGTTTGCATTGATTTGGAAGATTGCTGATACACCAACAGGCGTTGTCATGAATGGTGATCAGGTAACTTACAAGGAGCAAAATTGAGCCTGTTTAAAAAATGAAAGGAGAAATTCATGGCAAAAGTAAAAAAGATTAGAGTTCGTCTCCAAGCTTATGACCACAAAGTATTAGACTTTGCAGTTGAAAAGATTGTTGGCGCAATTACTAAGACTGGTGCAGGTGTAGTCGGACCAATTCCACTTCCAACGGAAAAACAAGTCTACACAATCTTAAGAGCTGTTCACAAATACAAAGATTCTCGTGAACAATTCGAAATTAGAACACATAAGAGAATCATCGATATCACTCATCCAACAAATGATACAATCGAAGCTTTAAAAAGATTAGATCTTCCAAGCGGTGTTGATATTGATATTAAGTTATAAGGGAGGTAAGAGCAATGAAAAGTATCATCGGTCGTAAAATGGGAATGACCCAAGTATACGCAGAAGATGGAACAATGTATGCAGTTACAGTTGTAGAAGTCTTACCTAATGTTGTAACACTTAAAAAGAGCATTGAAAAAGATGGCTATGAAGCTATCCAAGTCGGTTACGAAGATAAAAAAGAAAAATCAGTAACAAATGCTTTAAAAGGAATTTATAAAAAAGCAGGTGTTGCTACAAAAGCTGGCCTTTATGAATTAAAAGGCGACGAAATGATGAAATTCGAAGTCGGTAATGAAATCAAAGCTGATTTATTCAATACTGGCGATGTCGTAGATGTAATCGGAACAAGCAAAGGTAGAGGTTATGCTGGTGTCATTAAAAGATGGGGACACACTATAGGACCTAAAGGTCATGGTAGTGGTTACCATAGAGGACAAGGATCATTCGCTAATAATGGTCGTTGCAATAACCGTGTTATCCCAGGCAAAAAGATGGCTGGACACATGGGTAACCAAAGCGCAACTGTCTTAAATCAAAGAATTGTTAAAGCTGATGCAGAAAAAGGTTACATATTAGTATCTGGTGGAATTCCAGGACCAAAAAAGAGCATTGTTATGATTAGAAGTGCTGTTAAAGCTCAATCAGGTCATGAACCTGCAATTAAGACTTTAATCGACAGAACTCCTAAACAAGAAGAAGCTAAATAGTTGAAAGGAGTAAATTATGGATAAGAAAGTAAAATTAAATGTCTATAGCCAAAACGGTGAAGCTACTTCAACTATAAGCGTTAGCGCTTCAGTATTTGGTGGAGAAGTTAACGAACAAGTAATGTTTGATGCTGTTAACGTTTATATGGCTAATTCACGTCAAGCAACTGCTAAAACAAAAACAAGAGCAGAAGTTAGTGGCGGTGGTAAAAAACCATTTAGACAAAAAGGAACAGGTAGAGCTCGTGCAGGAAGTACACGTTCTCCAATCTGGGTTGGTGGCGGAAACGTCTTCGGTCCTAAAGGAACTCAAAACTTCAAAATTAAACAAAACAAGAAAGAACACGATTTAGCTCTTAAGAGTGCATTAGCAAACTTAGGACACAAAAACATTTATGTTGTTGATGGCTTAAAAGTTAATGGACAAACAAAAGAAATTGTTGCTTTATTAAAAGCACTTAAATTAGAAAACAAGAAGGTATTACTTGTTAGTGATGACGATTTAGTATTAAGAGCAAGTAATAACGTCGCAAATCTTACATTAAGAGCAAATAGCAATATCTCAGTTTATGATTTATTAAATACTCACGCTCTTATATTAAATAAGGATGACGTTAATAAAATTGAGGAGGAACTTAAATAATGGCTAAGAAAGTTGAAAAGAAAGAAGAAGTAATTCTTTCTAAAGCAAAGGCTACTCTCAGTGACTTCGATGTTATTATTGAACCTCTTATAACTGAAAAGAGTATGTCATTATCTCAAGAACAAAATAAAGCTACATTTATTGTTAAAGGTAATGCAAATAAAGTTGCTATTAAAAACGCAGTTGAAAGAATTTACCAAGTTCATGTTAAAGGTGTCAGTGTTGTAAACGTTCCTAGTAAAGAAGTTACACGTGGTACAAGACATAAAGGTACAATTAGCGGATTTAAAAAAGCTATCGTTACTATAGCTAGTGGCGAAGCAATTGATTTATTCAAA
The DNA here is from genome assembly GCA_934168325.1 of uncultured Bacilli bacterium. Lineage (GTDB taxonomy): Bacteria > Bacillota_I > Bacilli_A > RFN20 > CAG-826 > Onthovivens. The sequence continues at coordinate 37,449 of CAKPNG010000002.1, read as the reverse complement.
GAATAAATAAACTTATATATAGGAGATTATTATGCCAATAAAAAATTATAAACCATATACTCCTTCTCGTAGAGCAATGACTACAATCTCTAACGAGGAGATTACAAAATCTACTCCTGAAAAAAGTTTACTTGTTACTTTAAAGAAATCCGGCGGTAGAAATAACCAAGGTGTTATCACTACTCGTCATATCGGTGGTGGAAATAAAAGAAAATACCGTATTATCGATTTCAAACGTGACAAGGATGGAGTAGTTGGAAAAGTATTCGCAATTGAATACGATCCAAATAGAAACGCAAATATCGCTTTAATTCATTATGTTGATGGTGAAAAACGTTACATCATTCAACCTAAAGGACTCAAAGTTGGTGATAAAATCGTAAGTGGTGATATCACTGATGTCGTTACAGGAAATGCTATGTTATTAGCAAATATTCCTGAAGGTACATTCATTCACAATGTTGAATTAACTCCTAAAAAAGGTGGTCAACTTTGTAGAAGTGCTGGATGTAGTGCTCAAATCTTAGGTAAAGAAGGAAAATACGTTATCGTTAGACTTCAATCTGGCGAAATGAGAAAAATCCTTGGTGCTTGTAAAGCTACAATCGGTATTGTCGGTAATGAAGATTATAGCTTAGTAAACCTTGGTAAAGCTGGTAAAACAAGATGGCTTGGTACACGTCCTACTGTTAGAGGTAGCGCAATGAACCCAACTGATCACCCACACGGTGGTGGTGAAGGTAAGTGTCCTGTCGGCCGTGATGCTCCACGTACTCCATGGGGTAAGAGAGCTCTTGGTGTTAAGACACGTAAGAATAAAAAAGCTTCTACAAAATTAATTGTAAGAAGAAGAAATGGTAAATAGTAAAGGAGAAATAAAATGGCACGTAGTTTAAAAAAAGGACCATTCGTCGATGAAAGTTTGATGAAAAAAGTCGAAGCTTTAAATGCTAGTGGCAAAAAAGAAGTTATTAAAACTTGGTCCAGAAGAAGTACAATTTTCCCATCATTTGTTGAACACACCTTTGCTGTTTATAATGGTCATGCATTTATTACAGTATTCGTTACAGAAGATATGGTCGGACATAAGTTAGGAGAATTTGCTCCAACAAGAACTTATAAAGGCCACTTCGGTAATAATGCTGAAGATAAAGCTGCAGCAATGGCTGCTGCTGGAGTCAAAAAGAAGTAATAGGAGGCTAGATTATGGAAGAAGTAAAAACTGAAACAAAGAAAAAGACAACTAAAAAAGCTGCTTCTACTGAAGAAAAAGTAGTAAAAGAAAAAGCTCCTGCTAAGAAAGCTACTACTAAAAAAGCTACTACAACTAAAAAAGCTCCAGCTAAGAAAGTTGCTAAAGAAGAGCCTAAAGAAGAAGTTGTAACTCCTACTGAAGAAAAAGTAGAAAAGAAAGCTCCTACTAAGAAAGCTAAAAAAGCTCCTGAAGCTCCAAAAGCTCTTAGAACAGAAGCAAGTGCAAAAGCACTCAATGTAAAAGTTACTCCTCGTAAAGCTAGACTCGTTATTGATTTAGTTAGAGGAAAAGATGTTGATGTTGCTCTTGATATATTAAATAACACTCATAAAAGAGCTGCTGCAAGTGTTGCTAAAGTAATTAAAAGTGCATACGCAAATGCTGTAAATAACTTCAATATGAATGGCGACAAATTATATGTTGCTGAAATCATGGCAAGTGATTCAATCAAAATGAAGAGATATTTACCTAGAGCAAAAGGTAGTGCAAGCGGATTAGTAAAAAGATTTGCTAATGTCTATGTCACAGTTAAGGAAAGAAATTAAGGAGTAAGTTATGGGTCAAAAAGTTAATCCAGTAGGAATGAGAATTGGTCTTAATAAAAATTGGAATAGCAGATGGTTTGCTTCCAATAAAGATTACTCCAATTACTTAATTGAAGATAATAAGATTAGAAATTATATTGAAAAACATCTTGATAGAAACGCTTTCTTATCACATATCGAAATTGAAAGAAAGAAAACTAATAAAGGACAACTCGTCACAGTAATGATCTTCGTTGCTAGACCTGGTGTTGTTATTGGACAAGATGGTGCAAATATCAATGCATTAAAGAAAGATTTAGTTAAATTAATTAAAAACGATAATCTTAAACTTGATGTTGTTGAAGTTAAACAACCTAACTTAGATGCAAGAATTGTTGGCTTACAAATTGCTAAACAATTAGAAGAAAGAGCAAGCTTTAGAATCGTTCAAAAGAAAGCTCTTATGCAAGTTAGAAAAAGTGGTGCTAAAGGTTGCAAAACTGAAGTTAGTGGCCGTTTAGCCGGTGCTGATATCGCTCGTAGTGAAGGCTATAAAGAAGGAACTATGGCTATCAATACATTAAAGAGTGATATCGATTACGCAGTCAGTGAAGCTATGACAACTTATGGTAAACTTGGTGTCAAAGTTTGGATCTGCCGTGGAGAAAAAGAAATTAATCCTAAAGAAGTAAAAGCTTCTAATAAGAAAGGAGAATAGTATGTTACAACCTAAAAGAGTTAAATATAGAAGACCTCATATTATTAAATATGAAGGTTTATCAAAAGCTGGAAACGAAGTTAGCTTTGGAACATATGGTCTCCAAGCTGTTACTGGCAATTATATTAGTGATAGACAAATTGAAGCTTGCCGTGTTGTCTTAAGTAGATATACAAAAAGACAAGGTAAGATTTGGATCAGAATCTTCCCACACTTAGCAAAAACAAAGAAACCTGCTGAAGTTCGTATGGGTTCTGGTAAAGGTAATCCAGAATACTGGGTCGCAGTTGTTAAAAAGAATAGAGTCTTATTTGAAATTGGTGGAGTTCCAGAAGAGATGGCTGTTGAAGCTCTCAGAATGGCAGCTTACAAACTTCCAATCAAGACTAGAATTATTAAAAAAGAGGAGGTTAAATAAGTATGAAAATTAGCGAAGTTAGAGAGTTATCTACAGAAGAATTAAATCAACGTATTTACTCCTTAAAAGAACAATTATTTAATTTAAGAAGAAAGAAAGCTGTTGGTCAATTAGAAAATCCAGCAATGATCAAAACAGTTCGTAAAGATATTGCTCGTATCTATACAGTTCTTAAAGAAAGAGAACTTGGAGTAAAATAAGGAGTTAGTTATGAATAATAGAAGACGTATTCAAGGAAGTGTTGTTGGAAATAAAGCTGAAAAAACAATTATTGTCCAAGTTGAATCTTATAAGAAACATCCTAAGTATAAGAAAAGAGTTCAATTCAGAAGTAAATATTATGCACATGATGAAGAAAATGTAGCTAATGTTGGTGATATTGTTACAATCGAAGAATGTAGACCAATGTCCAAAACAAAAAGATTTAAACTCATTTCTATTGATAAGAAAGCACTCGAATCAATCAAAGTACTTGAGGAAGCTGAAGTAGAAAAAGTACTTCACGAAGAAGAACCAGAAAGTGAGGCTAAATAGTTATGATACAAACAGAAACAAATTTAAAAGTCGCTGATAACTCTGGTGCACGTAGTGTTAGAGTATTTAGAATCTATGGTGGTAGTCATAGAAAATCATGTTCCGTTGGTGATGTAGTTCTTTGCGCAGTTAAAGATGCTATTCCTAATGGTAAAGTTAAAAAGAGTGATGTTGTTAAAGCTGTTATAGTTAGAACATCTTATCCTATTCAAAGAAGAGATGGTTCAACTATCAGATTTGATGATAATGCATGTGTTATTATTAACGAAGATAAAACTCCAGTTGGTACACGTGTCTTTGGACCTGTTGCTCGTGAATTAAGAGAAAAAGGTGAGGCATTTATGAAAATCGTCTCCCTTGCTAACGAAGTTTTATAAGGAGGATTTGGATATGAAACTTAAAAAAGGTGATAAAGTCATTGTCATTAGTGGCAAAGATAAAGGTAAAGTTGGTGTCATCCAGAGAGTCTACCCAAGACTTAATAAAGTAGTAGTCGAAGGGGTTAACGTACATAAGAAACATCAAAAACCTACTCAACAAAATCCTAATGGATCTATCTTAGAAATGTATTGTCCATTTGATGCAAGTAATGTTATGTATTACGATGCAAAAACTAAGAAAGGTACAAAATTAGGTTATAAATTTGATAAAGATGGTAAAAAAGTTAGATTTATGAAATCAAATGATACCATCATCAAAGAATAAAGGAGATACTTATGGCAAGCGAAAAGAAAGTAGTTACCGCTAAAAAAGGTGGTCATAAAGAAAGAGTTACAACAACTAGATTACTCGAAAAATACCATAAGGAAATTACTCCTACTTTAATGAAAAAGTTCGAATATTCTTCAGTTATGGAAGTTCCACACTTAGAGAAAATTGTCGTTAACATCGGTGTTGGAGATGCTACAAGTGATAGCAAAAGACTTGATGAAGCAGTTAGTGAAATTGCTTTAATTACTGGTCAAAAACCTGTTATTACTAAAGCTAAAAAATCAATTGCTACATTTAAATTAAGAGAAGGTCAATCCATCGGTTGTAAAGTTACACTCCGTGGCGTAAGAATGTATGAATTCTTAGATAAACTTGTCTCAATTGCTCTCCCACGTGTTAGAGATTTCCGTGGTATCAATAAGAATGCATTTGATGGTAGAGGAAATTATACTTTAGGTGTTAAAGAACAATTAATTTTCCCTGAAATTGATTATGATAAAGTTGGCAAAGTAAGAGGTATGGATATCGTTATCGTTACTACTGCTAAAACTGATGAAGAGGCTTTCGCTCTATTAAAAGAGTTAGGAATGCCATTTAGCAAATAGGAGGATCGTTATGGCAAAAACAAGTTTAAAAGTCAAACAATCAAGACCACAAAAATTTAAGGTCAGAGAATATACCCGTTGTAAAAGATGTGGTCGTCCTCACGCAGTTTATTCAAAATTCGGACTTTGTAGAATTTGTCTTAGAGAATTAGCTTATAAAGGTGAAATTCCAGGACTTAAGAAATCATCATGGTAATTATTAGGAGGTAAAAATATGCATCAAGATCCAATCGCAGATATGCTTACAAGAATAAGAAATGCTAATCTTACACATCATGAAAGCGTTTCAATGCCTTCTAGTAAAATGAAGGTAGCTATCGCTAAAATCTTATTAGATGAAGGTTTTATTACAACTTATAAAGAAGTTGAAGAAGATGGCAAAAAAACTCTCACTATCACATTAAAATATGGTGAAGATAATGTTAGAGTTATTACTGGTTTAAAAAGAGTTTCTAAACCAGGACTTAGAGTCACAGTTGATTCACGTCATATTCCAAGTGTCTTAAGAGGACTTGGTATTGCAATTATTTCAACAAGTAAAGGGCTTCTTACCGATAAAGCATGTAGACAATTACATGTTGGTGGTGAAGTTGTCTGCTACATTTGGTAATAGGGGGTAATTAAAATGTCACGTATTGGTAAAAAATTAATCCCTATGGTTGAAGGAGTAACTGTTACTATTAACGATAATTGTGTTGATATCAAAGGTAAAAACGGAGAAGATAAAATTTATTTTGATCCAGCTATCATTAGTGTAGCTATCGAAGATAATCACATTAAAGTTACTCGTCATAATGAAGAAAAACATACAAAACAACTTCATGGTACAATTAGAGCTTTAATTAATAATGCTGTAACAGGATGCCATGATGGATTTACTAAAGAACTCGAAATCGTCGGTATTGGTTACCGTGCTGAAATGAGAGGCAATAATTTAGTACTTCATGTCGGTTATTCTCATGAAAACGTTATTACTCCTTTAGAAGGTGTCAAAATTGCTTGCAAAGATGCTAACCACGTTAGTGTTACAGGTAGTGATAAATTCAAAGTTGGTCAAACAGCTGCTTTAATTAGAAGTACTCGTAAACCAGAACCTTATGGTGGTAAAGGTATTAAATATAAAGGCGAACATATCTTACGTAAAGAAGGTAAGAGAGCTGGTAAGAAGTAAGGAGATTAGCTATGATTAATAATATAGATAGAAGTGCAATTAGAAGAAGAAAACACCTCAGAGTTCGTGCTAAAATTAGCGGTACTAGTTTAACTCCACGTCTTTGTGTTTACCGTTCAAATAAGAACATCGAAGTTCAAGTTATCGATGATACTAAAGGCGTCACTTTAACAAGTAGTAGTAGTGAACAATTACACCTTGAAAGAGGAAATAATATTGAAGCTGCTAAACTCGTTGGAGCAGATATTGCTAAAAAATGTTTAGCTTTAAATATTACTACAGTAGTTTATGATCGTGGTGGATATGTTTATCACGGCCGTGTTAAAGCTTTAGCAGAAGCTGCTCGTGAAGGCGGATTAAATTTCTAAGGAGAACGTTATGGTAGAAAATGAAAACAAAGTAAATGAAACTGCTACTCAAGAAGTAAAAGAAGCTCCAGCTGCAACAGAAGAAAAAGCTGGCAAAAGAAACCTTAGAAACGGAAAAAGAAATTTCCAACGTAAAGATAGAAAAGCTGAACCAAAAGAATACGAAGAAAGAGTTGTTGCTATAAATCGTGTTACTAAAGTTGTTAAAGGTGGTAAAAGAATGAAATTCTCTGCTGTTGTCGTTATCGGTAATGGCAAAGGAAAATATGGCTTTGCTACTGGAAAATCTGGCGAAGTCCCAGATGCAATCAAAAAAGCAGTCGATAGAGCAAAAAGAAACACATTTACTGTTAAATTAGTTAATGCTGGTTCTATATCTCATGAAATCATCGGAACTTTTGGTGCTACTAGAGTATTCTTAAAACCTGCTCCTGAAGGTACTGGAATTATCGCTGGTGGTGCTGTTAGAGCTATCTTAGAACTTACTGGTATTAAAAACGTTTATAGTAAGGTCTATGGTTCAAGAACCCCAATTAATGTCATTAGAGCTACAAATAATGCTTTAAGTAATTTAAAGAATTATCAAGCTGTTAAAGCTCTTAGAAGTAAAGAGGAGGTTAAAGCTGATGTTAAATAATTTAAAACCTACTGAAGGTAGTAGAAAAGCAAAAACTAGACGTTGCCGTGGTCTTGGTAGCGGATTAGGAAAAAATGGTGGATCTGGTAATAAAGGTCAAAATTCTAGAGCTGGCGGTGGTGTCAGACTCGGATTTGAAGGCGGCCAACTTCCATTATTCAGAAGACTTCCAAAAAGAGGTTTCAAACATTATAGTAAATTAGAATATGCTACTATCAATGTTGGAGATTTAAATAAATTTGAAGATGGTGCTGTTGTTGATATGACAGCATTAATCGAAGCAAATTTAATCAAAAAAGAACTTGATGGCTTAAAAGTATTAGGAAATGGTGAATTAACTAAGAAAATTACTATCAAAGCTGATAAATTTAGTGCAACTGCTTTAGAAAAAATTAATAAAGCAGGTGCAAAAGCTGAGACTTTGGAATAAAATATTCTTTATTGAAAGATAATTATGAAAAAGTTTGTGCAGATTTTTAAAAACAAAGAAGTCGTCGGTCGTATATTCTTCACGATCATGATTTTATTTGTTTTTAGAATCGGGGCAGCTATCACTGCTCCAGGAATCCAAGTAAATAAAGATACATTAGATTCTTCAAATAATGTCTTCGCATTAATGAATTTACTTGGTGGTGGTGCTTTACAGAATTTTTCAATTTTTGCATTAGGCGTCTCACCTTACATCACTGCTCAAATTATTATTCAATTATTAAGTATGGATGTTCTTCCTGCTTTAAGTGAATTAAATAAACAAGGTCAATACGGCCGTAAAAAAATTGAAATGGCAACGCGTTATTTAACATTAATGCTTGCTGCTGTACAAGCTTATGGTATTATTCAAACTGCAAAAAATACAGATTGGATAACATTCACATTTGAAGAGAATTTCCTAAATTATGCATATGTAGTTACTGTCATGGTAGCTGGAGCAATGCTTGTTATGTGGCTTGGTGACCAAATCACATCAAAAGGCGTTGGTAATGGTATTTCTATTATTATCTTTGCTGGTATCGTTTCTAGTTTACCTACACAAATTTATACTGCTTTCACTAGCTGGGTCTTAAATAGCTGGAACATGGGCAGTATGGAAGCAATGGGTGGCGTATTTAAATTCTTATTATATGTCGCTAGCTTAATAGCTATTGTTGCATTTGTTGTCTATATTGAACTTGCTAAAAGAAAGATTCCAGTTCAACATGCTACTAGAAGTGGTGGTAGTGAGAAGATGAGTAAAGCTAGCTTCTTACCTATCAAAATTAATAGTGCTGGTGTTATTCCTGTCATCTTTGCTAGTTCCATATTAATGGCACCTAGTGTTATTGCAAGTTTTATTTCTAGCGATGCTGCTAATGCAGAATGGCTTAAAATATTCCAATATAACCAACTTTATAAAACTGGTAGTGTTTATGTCCCTTGGGGATTAATCATCTACCTCGTATTAATATTATTATTTACTTATTTCTACGCTAATCTTCAAATTAATCCTGATCAAATGGCAGAAAATTTCCAAAAGAATGGAAGTTATATTCCAGGTATTAGACCAGGAAATGAAACTGCTCGTTACGTTAAAAAAGTATTAAATCGTGTAACATTTATTGGTGCAATCAGTTTAATGTTTATTGCAGCTTTACCAGTTGTCTTATCATTAACTGTCTTTAAAGAAAATGCTTCACTTGCAATTGGTGGTACTGGTCTTATCATTGTCGTTGGTGTTGCTCTTGAAATCAATAATCAAATTAATGGTTTAATTGCTGGAAAAAGTTATGATGAAGTTATCGGAGGAATGTAAAAATGATTAAAAGTATTATCTTACTTGGTGCTCCAGGAGCAGGAAAAGGAACAAATGCTAAAAAGATTTGTGCCAAATTAAATATCCCTCATATTTCTACAGGTGATATGTTCCGTGAAGCAATCAAAAATAAGACCCCACTTGGCGAATTAGCAAATTCTTATATTTCTCAAGGTTTACTTGTTCCTGATGAAGTAACAATTGGTTTAGTTAAAGAAAGACTTTCTAAAGATGATTGTAATGAAGGATTCTTATTAGATGGTTTTCCTAGAACTATTCCTCAAGCTGAAGCTCTTGAAGAAATTGGAACTGAGTTAAAACGCCCAGTAAATTATGTTATAAATATTGTTGTTCCTGAAAATGTTTTAGTAGAACGTATTATAGGAAGAAGAGTATGTAAGAGTTGTGGTGCTCCTTATCACGTTAAAAACATGCCACCTAAAGTTGATGGTGTTTGTGATTTATGTGGTGGAGAACTTATTCAAAGAAAAGATGATAATATCGAAACACTTAAAGCTCGTTTAGATGAATATCATCACAATACAACTCCATTAGTCAAATTTTATGCTAATGCTAATTTACTTCATGAAGTTGATGGTACATTACCATTAGATAAAATATTAGATGATATTATCGCAATCTTAGGGTGATTTAATGAGCATTATTATTAAATCTCCCCGCGAGATCGCTTTAATAAAAGAAGCCGGGAAGATAGTTATTGATTTGTTCGACATCTTAAAAGAAAATACTGTCCCTGGAAAATCTACTTGGGAACTTGCTCATCTAGCAGGAAAATTTATTCGCTCACAAGGCGCAATACCATCTTGTAAAGATTATGAAGGTTACCCAGGAGAAATTTGTGTCTCAGTTAATGATACTTTAGTACACGGAATTCCTTCTAAAAAGATTATCTTAAAAGAAGGAGATATCGTAACTTACGATGTTCTTGTTACTAAAAATGGTTATACTGCAGATGCAGCAAGAACTTATCCTGTTGGCAAAGTAAGTGAAGAAGCGACTAAACTTATGGAAGTCACTGAAGAAGCATTCTTCAAAGGTGTAAGTATGGTTAAACCTGGTAATCATATCGGGGATATATCTAACGCAATTGAAACTTATGTTAAAAGCTTTGGATATAGTTTAACTGAAGACTTCGCAGGACATGGTGTTGGACGTGAAGTCCATGAAGATCCATTTATTCCAAATGTTGGAAAACCTCATCTTGGTCCTAAAATTTGTAAAGGTATGACGATTGCAATCGAACCTATGGTCAATTTAGGCAAAAAAGATGTAAAAATCTTAGATGATGGTTGGACAACGAAGACAATAGATGGTAAAATATGTAGCCACTACGAAAATACGGTCGTAGTTACGGATGATGGCTATGAGATCATTACTTTAAAAGAAGGAGAAAATAGACATTAATGGCAAAACAAGATGTTATAACCGTAGAGGCGACAGTTGTCGAAGCTTTACCTAATTGTAATTTCAAAGTAAAACTAGAAAACGATGTAGTAATTCATGCCACTGTTTCAGGTAAAATCCGAATGCATTACATTCGCATCTTACCTGGTGATAAAGTTACCATCGAGCTCTCGCCTTATGATTTAAACAATGGCAGAATCGTCTTTAGACATAAGTAATTAGGAGGTAACATTATGAAAGTAAGACCCTCAGTAAAACCAATTTGTGACAAATGCAAGGTTATCAGAAGACATGGCAAAGTCATGGTCATCTGCTCAAACCCAAAACACAAACAAAGACAAGGTTAATTTAGGAGGAAAAAAATTATGGCACGTGTTGTCGGTGTTGATATTCCAAATGATAAGTCAGTAACTTATTCATTAACCTATATTTACGGTATCGGATTATCAAGTGCAAAAAAGATCGTCGAACTCGCTAAAGTTGATGGCACAAAAAGAGTCAAAGATTTAAGTGAAGACGAATTAACAAGAATTAGAAATGAAGTAAGTCACTTTAAAGTTGAAGGTGATCTTAGACGTGAAGTTTTAATGAACATTAAAAGACTTCAAGAAATTGGCTGCTATAGAGGAATCCGTCATAGAAGAGGACTCCCAGTTAGAGGTCAAAGAACAAAGACCAACGCAAGAACTCGTAAAGGTCCACGTAAGACTATTGCTAACAAGAAAGAAGCAGTTAAGTAAAGGAGGTTAAATAGATATGGCTAATAAACAAACTACTCGTAAAAAGAAAATTAAAAGAGCTTTTACGAAAGGTGTTGCTCATATTCATGCAACCTTTAATAACACTATCATCACTATTACTGATGAAAAAGGTAATGCAATTGCCTGGTCAAGTACTGGTGTATTAGGATTTAAAGGTGCAAAGAAATCAACTCCTTTTGCTGCTCAAAGTGCTGCTGAAGCCGCTGGTAAGGCTGCTGTTGAACAAGGTATTAAATCTGTTGATGTTGATGTTAAAGGCCCAGGTGCAGGTAGAGAAAGCGCAATTAGAGCTTTAGCTAATGCTGGACTTACAATCACATCAATTATTGATACTACACCTATTCCACATAATGGTTGCCGTCCACCAAAGCATCCACACGGTTAATAAATAATATAGGAGGCTAGAAAATGGAAAATAGTAATGAAGTAAAAATCGCTCGTCCTTTTGAAAGATGTTCTTTCAATATGACAGTTTCTGATCCTAGTGAAAATTATGCTAGAATCGTCTGTGAACCTCTCGAAAGAGGATTTGGTACAACTTTAGGAAATGCACTCAGACGTGTATTACTTTCTAGTTTACCTGGTACTAGTGTTTACTGTGTTGAAATTGAAGGTGCAGTTCACGAATTTACTGCTTTAGAAGGAATCGAAGAAGATTTAACACAAATTATCTTAAATTTAAAAGATTTAATCTTAAAATCCGATACTATCGAAGATGAAGATTATACTGCTTATGTAGATATCCATGGTCCAAGAGATTTCTTAGCTGGAGATATCGAACTTCCTACAGGTGTAGAAGTTATTAATAAAGATTTAGTTATTGCTCATGTCGCTGAAGGTGGACATTTAAAAATGACTCTCCATATTAAAAATGGTAGAGGCTATGTCACTAGTGAACAAAACAAAACTTTAAATAAATTACCTTTACACGGAATAGCTACAGATAGCAATTTTTCAAGTGTTACTAAAGTAAATTATAGTGTTGAACCTACCCGTGTTGGTCATGATTCACATTATGATAAATTAACTCTTGAAGTTTGGACTAATGGTTCAATTGCTCCTCAAGATGCTGTAAGCTTAGCAAGTAAAATATTAATCGCTTATTTAGATAATTTACTTGATTTAAATAAAGATAAATATTCTGATTTAGATCTTGTTAAAGATCCAGAAAAAGTTAAAGAAGAAACATTTGAAAATCTTTCAGTAGAAGATCTTGACTTAAGTGTTAGAAGTTATAACTGCTTAAAAAGAGCTGGTATTTCTAACGTATTAGAATTAACTCAAAAGAGTGAAGCTGAAATGATGAAAGTTAGAAATTTAGGAAAGAAATCTCTTAAAGAAGTAAAAGATAAACTTGAAGAAAAAGGATTATCTTTTAAAGAATCTAAAGAAGACTAATTCTAAATAAAGGGAGATAATTATGCAAATAGGTAGAAAGAATGTTCATGGTAAGGGTGGTGTTAGATTTAAGACTCCTTATACCTCAAGTAAACAAAAAGCCCAAGTAAGAAATCTTTGCACTGAACTCGTTATTTTTGAAAAAGTAACAGTTACAAGAAGTATGGTTAAAGATGTTGTTAAAACATTTGATAGACTCGTTACTTATGCAAAAAAAGGTGATTTACATAGTAGAAGACTCGCAGCTAGTATTCTTAGAAAATACAATTTAGCTAACGATGTCGATGCTTTAGATAAATTATTCAATGATTTAGCAAAAAGATTTGCTAATCGTAATGGTGGATATATTCGCGTTTTAAAACTTGAAAATAGAAAAGGCGATAATGCTCCACAAAGACTTCTTATCTTAGCAGACTAATTAAAATAATAAGAACGATTAGGAGGGCTTTTACCCTCCTTTTTATTTCTAAACGATAGGAGAGAACTTATAATGAAGAATTTTGTTGTAATTGATCTAGATGGTACACTTATTAATACTCTTCCAGGAATGACTGTAGCAAGTAATTTAATGTTAGAGCATTTTAATTATAGTTATAGATATAGCGAAGATGAAGTACAAGGATTTATAGGTAGAGGTGCACGTCGTTTATTTTTATCTTTAGTTCATGAAGATCATTTTAATGATGATTTAGAAGCTAAATATCAATATTTTTTAAAATTATATGAAGCAAATCAATATAATAGTGAACCTTATGAAACTGTTAAAGATACATTACTCAAATTAAATGAATTAGGTATTAAAATTATCGTTTATAGTAATAAACCTAATCATATATTACAAAAATTGATGGCTGATAAATTAAATATGATTGATTTCTTATATTTACAAGGTCAAGATGAAGCTTATCCTCCTAAACCAGATGTAACATTATTAAAAATAATATTAGATAAATTTAATTTATATCCCATTAATGGATTATATATCGGAGATGGATACGTTGACTTTTTAACTAGTAGAAATATTGGCATGGATTTTTGTTTTTGTGATTATGGATATTGTAGTAAAGAACACAAATTAGAAATTGTTGGATTCAAAATTGAAAAGTTTAATGAAATATTAAATTATATAAAGTAAAATATTAAGAGGGAGGGATTTAAAAATGATTAGAATTTACACTTCACCAAGTTGTTCAAGTTGTAGAAAAGTTAAGAAATGGTTTGATGAACAGAAAATACCTTATGTTGAAAAAAACATTTTTACATCTGTTTTAAATCCTACAGAACTTAAAGATATTTTATCAAAAACTGAAAATGGTACGGATGATATTATTTCTAAAAGAAGTAATATTATTAAAGAAGGTAACATTGATATCGATTCAATGACTGTCAATGAATTAATTGAATTTATTAAAAAGAATCCAAGTTGCTTGAAAAGGCCTATTATGGTTGATGATCGCAAGATTCAAGTTGGATATAACGAAGAAGAAATTCGTTCTTTTATTCCAGCAGCTAGAAGAATAGGAAGACTTAATTGTCCTAAATTTGAACAATGTGAAGATTGTCCAAATTGCCAAAAAGACAATGAAGCTTTTAAGCAAAATAATTAAAATTTGAAAAAATAGTTGAGTTCTAAAGACTTTTAAATGAAAAAACCTATGTTTTATCGACATAGGTTTTTTAACTCTTAATAATTAATTTTATTTTTTAATAGTATCCATTGCACGAACTTGTTTCGATTTTTGATTTTCGACATATGGAATATTAAGTTCAGCACATTTTTCTTTTAATGCATTTCTAGCTCTATCGATGGAATTACCTTCCATTTCAAGTTCATAGTCTTCAATTCCGTTGTATTTATTTTTGTCAATGGAAAAGATTTCCCCACTAGCATAGTTATCGATTTCAATTCTTTCAGTAAATAAAGAAGTTTGAATTTTAAGTTTTGTAACATCGACATCAAGCATTAATAAGAAATTTTTAATGTCTCCAGTTGGGAAGATGCCTTTGTTTTTAAAATCTTCGTATTGCTCTTTAGAAATAGATTCTTTCTTTTCAAGTAAACCTTCAGCCATAGGTGCTTTTAAGTTTAATGTGAAATAACCTTTTTCTCTAATTCTTAAGCCAATACCAAATTTCTTTAAGAATAAATCATCAGTATCGATATAATAGTTAGTTTGATCTATTCTAGTACCGTTTTCTTTTTTATAAAATTTAATTACTCGTAAATATTCTTCTTTTGTGATTAATACTTTTGCTTCAATTTCAATATTTGTTGCCATATCTATTAATTCTCCTATAAAATATGATACAATAAATAAGGATTTTTTTAAAGGAATTCATATGAGATTTTACGTTAAAAACAAAGACAACGAACGTTGCTTAAAACTAAGTGAAAGACTAATAGATATATTAGTAAATGAAGGACACACTCTAGATGAATATAATCCAGAATTTGTATTTTCTATAGGTGGAGATGGAACATTTTTAAAAGCAGTACATGCTTATTTAGATAAAGTTCCAATATTTATTGGGATTAATGAAGGTAATTTAGGATTTTTATGTGAATTTGTTATTGATGATTTTAATATTATTAAAAATATTATTAATGAATATCAAGATAACTATAAAGATTATTCATTATTAGGATTTGAAGTTAATAATGAAACATATTATTCATTAAATGAAGTACGTATTGAAAGTAATGATGGAAGTTCATTACGTTTTGATATTAGTGTTAATGATGACTTTTTAGAAAGATTAAATGCTGATGGTGTTTGTATTTCTTCTTCAATAGGAAGTAGTGGTATTAATAAAGGATTAGGTGGAGCTTTAGTAAGTCACGAATTAGAAATTATGCAATTAATTGAAAAAACACCTATTAATAATAGATGCTATTCTTCAATTAATTCACCTATCATCTTTAATAAAGATGATATTATAACTATAGATAACTTTGCTTATAATAAATTTTCAATATATTACGATAATAATAGTTATAATCTAGATAATTTTAATGGAGCCATTAAAATTTATATTAGTGATAGGAAAATAAGAGTATTAAAACATCCTAATGTTAGTTTTATAAATAAAGTTAATGATGCTTTTATTAAATAATATTATATTTCTTTAATATCTTAGTAACGCATTCAATAGGGAAGCCTACTACATTAGAGTAGCTTCCCTTTATTTCTTTAATTAATTTAATAGATGAATCTTCTTGGATAGCATAAGATCCAGCTTTATCATAAACATATACTTCTTTAATATAAGTAGAGATATCTTTATCAGTTAATTTATTAAAATATACTTTAGTTTTAATTAATTTAGTATGTATTTTATTTTGATAAGAATAAGTAACACTAGTAATAACAACATGCTTATGATTAGATAGCATCTTTAAATCTTTTTTAGCTTCTAATTCATTAACTGGTTTAGTTAATATATGATTTTTATATTTAACTATTGTATCAAAACAAATAAAAAAATCTTGGGGTTTTACAAGGTTTTTTATAGAAAGAAGCTTTTTTCTACTAATTTTAAATGAATAAAATAAATCATTTTTAGATACTTTTGATTCATCAAAAAGAGGATTTATTATTTTGAAATCATTAGTAATTTTTTTAATATATTCAATTCTTCGAGGAGAAGAACTACCTAAATAAATCATTAGTTATTATAATTCATGATTAATGGAATAATCATTGGATTACGTTGAGTCTTTCTAAAATAATATTTAGAAACGACACTACGTATAGTATTTTTAATATCACCAAAAGTAACTTTACTTGTAGTTAGTAATAAATTATTTAAAGCTTCTTCAACTTGAGTTGAAGCGTGACGAGTTAAATGAGATTCAGCAGCACCATTACTAACAAATCCACAAGTAATAACTTTTGGAGCAGTAGCTAATTTATTTGATTTAGAATCTAAGCAAATTAAAACACTAACCATTCCATCATCTTGAAGAATCTTACGGTCTCTAATAACAGCAGTAGAAACACCGTTTATATCATTACCATCAATATAAACATCATCAGCAATAATACGCTCACCATCAGTAATTTTATGATTATTTAATACTAAGGTATCACCATTACCTAAAACAAAGATATTTTCACTAGGAATACCAATATTTTTAGCTAAATCAGCATGTAATTTAAGCATATGATATTCACCATGAGCTGGCATAAAGTATTTAGGATTAAATAATTTTAAATTTAATTGAAGTTCTTTTCTAGATGGGTGACCTGAAGAATGGATATCACTAAATACACTATTAGTAATAACATCAGCTCCTAATCTAGTTAATAAATTAACTACTTTATTAATACTAGTTCCATTTCCTGGAATAGGAGAACTAGAAAATACAACTGTATCTCCTGGAATTATATGCAAGTTCTTAAATGTACCATTAGCAATTCTACTTAAAGCAGCCATAGGCTCACCTTGACTACCAGTACACAAAATAACCATCTCACTATCTTTACAATCATGCATTGTTTCAACAGTTCTTAAAATAGTTGTAGGTATTTTAATATAACCAAATTTACGAGCATATTCTAAAGTATTGACCATACTACGACCAACAACCACAAGTTTACGATGATGTAAAATAGCTGATTCAACAATTTGTTGAATACGAGAGACGTTACTACTAAAAGTAGAAATAATTAATCTACCTGGAGCTTTATCAAATATTTCATTAATTGAATTAATAACATTTCTTTCACTAGGTGTCCAACCTTCTTTTTCAGCATTAGTTGAATCAGCAAGTAATAAATCAACTCCACTTTCTCCAATATCAGCCATTTTAGCTATTTGAATATCAGGACCAACAGGTGTTAAATCGATTTTAAAGTCGCCTGTAGTAACAATTCGACCTTCACTAGTATCAACACAAATTCCAAAAGAATCAGGAATTGAGTGAGTTACTCTAAAGAAACTAACATTAAATTCACCAGCTACGATGTTACTATTTTCATCATATTCAATAATATTAACTTTTTCTTTACATTTCTTTTCTTCTAATTTTTGGCGAATTAATGCTGCAGCTAATCTAGGAGCATATATTACTGGTACTTTAATTGCTTTAACTAAAAAAGGAATTGCTCCAATATGGTCTTCATGACCATGAGTTATAAATAGAGCTCTAATTTTACCTTGGTTATTCTTTAAATGAGTATAGTTAGGAATGACATAATCAACGCCAACTAAATCATCTTCTGGGAATTTAACTCCAGCATCAATAATGATTAAATGTCTTTCACTTTCAATACAATAAGTGTTTTTGCCAACTTCACCAAGACCGCCTAAAGCATAAATCTTGATAGGATTATTCGCTATCTTCATTACCATTTTAAAAACAAACTCCTTTTTATCTATATATAATTCTTAAGCGATTTAATTATATAAAAATAGACTGATAGATACAAGAAAAATAGATAAAATTTACTAATTTTTTATCCTATTGAAATACTATTTGGTAATTTCTTAAAAGGTTCTAATTTATTAATATGATCATAATATAAAATACCTTTTAAATGATCAATTTCATGTTGAACTACAATTGCTAAATAACCAGTAAATACTAATTCAACATCTTTATTAACTAAAGCATCAAATGCTTTAACTCTTACCTTATAATGACGATATACATAACCTTTATGATCTTTATCTACAGATAAACATCCTTCACCTTGCTCTAAATAAGCTAATTTAGCACTTTCACTAACAATAACTGGATTTACTAATAAATATTGATATATCTCTTTTTCAGTAGGTATATAAATTGCTAACATACATTTATTTAATCCAATTTGAGGAGCAGCTAATCCAACTCCTGATCTAATACCATATTTATTAGCTAATTCATCATCTTGAGATATTTTTAAATATTCTAACATCTCAAATAATGTTTCTTTATCTTCTTTAGATAAAGGTAAAGTTACTTCTACACTTTTTTCTCTTAAACTTTTCTTGTTATCTTTTACTATCTTAAAAATTTTCATATAAGAATTATAATACAAATTGAATATTTAAACCATATTTATGCGTATTTATCTACATTTATACATATTAATTATGTTAAAATAATTAATATGGATAGTGAATTATTAATTAAATGTTCTTTATTAAATGAATTAATACACGATTCAATAGAATATAAAGAATATATAGAGATGGAAAATAAAATAAATAATAATGAAGAACTTATGAGATTAGCTTATAAAAAAGATTTAATTATTATGGAATATGAAGATGCTATTAATCACTATGGTAGAAATTCTAAAGAAGTATTATCTATTAATATTAAATTAAAAGAAATAATGGATAATATTAATAAGATAGAAGATGTAAGAATATATTATGAAAAAATAAATAATTTAAATAAATTATATGAAGAAATAGATAATAAATTATTTAATTTTATAAAGGATTAAGATGCTTAGAGTTATTGGTGGTAAATATAAAAGAAGATTATTAGATCAACCTGATAAAAGTATTACTAGAGCTAGTAAAGATATCTTAAAAGAAGGTTTATTTAATTCATTAGGTGATATATCTAATAAAACATTTTTAGATTGTTTTAGTGGTAGTGGAGCTATTGCTATTGAAGCTATTAGTAGAGGTTGTAAAAAAGTAATAGGTATAGAAATAAATAAATCTTCTTATAATGTTATATTATCTAATATTAATAAACTTAATATAAAAGAAGATATAAAGATATATAATGATGATTTTTATAAAATCATCAATAAATTAAATATGACATTTGATATTATCTTTATAGATCCTCCTTATAGATATAATATAAATAAAGAATTTATAGATCTATTAAATAATAATAGAATAATTAATCATGATTCTATTATTATTATAGAAAGAGATAATGAATTAGATATTAATGAATTTAATGATTATAATATAAAAGAATTAAGATATGGAAGAAGTAGATTATATATATTAAGAGGTAAATAAATTATGAAAAGAATTGGTATATATCCAGGAAGTTTTGATCCTATTACTAATGGACATTTAGATATATTATTTAGAGCTAGTAAATTATTTGATGAAATAATAGTATTAATAGCTTTTAATAAAGATAAATTAGGTAATTATCGTTTTAATATTGATGAAAGAATTAATATGGTTAAAGAAGCAACTAAAGATTATCCTAATATTAAAGTAGATTCTACTAGTGGATTAACTATTAATTATGCTAAAAGTCATAATGCTATTGCTTTAATTAGAGGTATAAGAGTAGTAAGTGATTTTGAATATGAATGGCAACTTGCTGCTGCTAATGAATATATCGATTCAGATATAGAAATGGTATTTTTAATGTCTCATAAAGAAACTACATTTATATCTAGTTCATCAATTGATGAAATGTATAGATGTGGAGTAGATATATCTCCTTTAGTACCTGATGTTGTTTTAAAAGCTTATAAAGATAAAATCAAATAATATATATAAGATATATAGAAGAAGTAGTAATAATAATTAATTATATATAAAAAGGTGAATCATTGATTCACCCTATGCTTTTATTATATTAATATAATTAATTATTATTTATCAGTAACAACTCTTTTACCGAAGACATCACCTTTATATTTCCAGCAATCTGCAAATTGAGATGCTCTATCATATTTTGTATCTCCAGTAATTTCAAAGAATACTTGAGTAGCAATATAATCATATCCTTTCATAGTATATTCTTTATTTGCATCTTTAGATAAATCAATTAAAACAACTAAAGGAACTTTAACTGCATCAACTTTTTCTAATAATGTTTCTAAATTATCAACATAAGAATCATAATTACTAAGATTAGATGTGTAATATGAACCATTTCTTCCTGCTTCATAGAAACTTTCAAAAGCACCAGCGTTATTATCATAAATCATTTTAAAAGCACTATCAGTTTTATAATTTTCATCTTCTTTGTTTTTAGTTAATTTTTGATCAACAACGATAGTATGTAATTTAATACCACTAACATCATAGTTCTTTTGATTATTTTTAAGATATTCTAAACCAGTAGAAATATTGTCACAAGCTTCACAACTTGATTTAGCTAAGACAAAATAGAATTTTTCGCCATATTTATCAGTAAAAGAATCTAATTGAGTTTTAGCTTCTTTAATTTTAGTTTCTTCAGTAGATTTATTATAAGTTTCCCAAGCTTCTTGAGTTTTACTATAAGAAAGTAAGAATTTACCAGCATCTGAACTATCTTTATAAGCTCCTGACATTGATAAACGATTGTTATTATAGAACTTCATTGAATCTTCTTCTTTATTGGATAAGTTTTGAATACCTTTAGAAATATATGGTATTGAGAAAATAACAGCAAATATACATCCAACAATAAGAAGTGGTTGAACCCAAGCTGTATCTCTAATCCATCCCCATAATTTAACAAAAGGTGTAGCTAATATCTTTAAAAATTTCATGTAAAATACCTCTATTAATATGCAATAAAAATAATACCACTGATTAAGGTTTTAAACAACTTTATTTTTTTAATTATATATATTCATATATATAAAGAGTAAAATTAACTATAATTTATCTAATTTAGATAAATTTAATAAGTTAATAATATTTTTCTTGCGATAAGTATTAAAAAATAAAATAATAATGAATGTATGTATAGATTATTTAAATTTAAAAAGAACCTTAAGAATTATTTATTCGATCATCCTATTTTAAGATCAATATTAGAAAATGGATATATGACTATAGTAACTGCTTTATCTGGATTAGTATTTGCTTTTGGATTTAACTGCTTTATTCAACCTAATTTCCAAGCAATGGGAGATGCTTTAAAAGGAGTTAACGTTACAATTTATCATTTAGCAAGTTGTGGAGCTAGTGGCATATCTCAATCTTTAGCAACTATTTTAAAGTTATGTGGATTAGAATTTATGACTAGTGAAATCCATTATAATATTATGTATTGGTGTTTTTATTTTGTAGTTAATATACCTTTATTCTTTTTAGGATTTTTTAAAGTAGGGAAGAAGTTTGCTATATATTCAATGCTTAATGTTGGATTTGCTAGTTTATTTGGTATTTTAATTAAAAGTAGAGATCCTAATAATATTATTAATTTAATAGGAGCGAAGATGGCTACTGAAACTGTAGCTAGAGTTTTATTTGCTGGAGTTTGTACTGGAATTGCAGCCGCTTTAGCTTATAAAATAGATACTTCAGCTGGAGGAACTGATATTATTGCTTTTTATATTAGTGAAAGAAAATCAGTTCAAATCGGTAAATGGAGTGCTTTCTTTAATTTAATAGTAGTTACTATTTATTCTATATTATCAGTTATGCCACTAGATGAATCTTTATTCCCAATTAGTGGAGGACTTGGAAGAGTAGAACCACAAACTGCTATTATTATATTTATGTTTACTATCTTATATATGATTGTAGTTTCATTAGTAGTTGACACTTTTAATACTACAAATAAGAAATATGAACTTAAAATAATTACTCCTAATTATAATTTATCTCAATCTATAATTGCTGCTATTCCTCATGGATGTACAATCATTCAAGGTAAAGGTGGATATAGTGGTAAAGACTTATATATTATTGATATTGCAGTAAGAAAAAGTGAAGTTAAAAAAGTAATTAAAATAACTAAAGAAATAGATCCATCTGTATTTATTAATGTAGTACCAATGGATCAAGTATATGGTAAATTCTATAGAAAACCAATTAAATAACTCGCAAAACTTAATTATTTTTTTAGATTTTAATATATAGATATTTATAATATTGATCATTATAATTGACCAATATTATTTTTACATTAATTAAGAATATATTAACTTTTATTATTATATTACTAGCATTATTTTTTATTACCTATATAATAGGAGTTTAGAATCTTTAAGTGGTTTTTGACGAGTCTACTTAATAGATTCTATTTTTAATTAATTATTTATTATTAATTGACAAATATTAAAATTTCATAAAACATATCAAAAACATCATAAAATGACATTTTTAAATCTTATTAATTAAGACAATGGTAAATAAATGAAAAAATATATTATATTTTTGTAACTTTTTGTGCATATTTTGACAAATTTTTAACAATAGAGAATTTGAGAAAAAAGTGCTATAATATATCATATATTGTAATCGATTTGGAGGATAAGCTCTGTGAAAATTAATTATGCTGAAATGATACTAGCACTAAGAGTGAAATTAAATATTTCTCAACAACAACTTGGAGATATGCTTGGAGTCTCTTTTAGCACTGTTAATAGGTGGGAAAAGGGACATCACGAGCCAACTATACTTGCAAAAGAACGACTTAAAAGTTTATTTAAAGAAAATTGCATTGAAGCGAAAGAGGTGAAATAATTATGCCTGAAAAGTTTTCTGAAGAAGATGTAAAAAGATTATATATAACACCTGCGATTGATAGAGCGGGTTGGGCTAATTATCGCATGGAATATTTCACTGATGGACGTGTTCATGTTTCATCAAATGGAGTAATGACTAGAGGAAAAAGAAAATATGCTGATTATTTATTAAGATATGTTAATAATACTAATTTGGCAATTGTTGAAGCAAAAGACGAAGATCATACTCCTGGACAAGGTTTACTTCAAGCAATAGAATATGCAAGACTTTTAAATGTTCCGTTTGCGTATAGTTCAAATGGTCATGGTTTCGTTGAACATGATTTGATAACCGGACTTGAAAGAGACTTGACAATGGCTGAATTTCCATCACCTGAAGTATTAAGAGAACGTTATATTAACGAAAAGAATTTAACTGAAGAACAATTGAAGTTAATTGAATTTCCTTTTTATACTGATCCTGATTTTAGACCTAGATATTATCAAAAGGCATCTGTTGATAAAACATTAGAAGCAATTGCTAATGGAAAACGTAGAGCTTTAATTGTTTTGGCTACAGGAACAGGTAAAACCTATACTGCATTCCAAATTGTTTGGAAGTTAAAACAAATGCGTAAAGTTAAAAAAGTTTTATATTTAGCTGATAGAAATGTATTAATTGGCAAACCTTTTAATGAAGAGTTTGCTCCTTTTGGTGCATCTAAAACTATCATTACAAAAGGTAAAATAGATACTTCTTATGAGATATTCTTTGGACTTTATCAACAATTAGATAACGAAAAAGGAGAATCAAACTTAGAAGCCTTTAAGCAAGTTTCTAGAGATTTCTTTGATTTAATCATTGTTGATGAGTGTCATAGAGGAAGTGCTAAAGAAGACTCTCATTGGAGAGAAATACTTGATTGGTTTGAAAGCGCAATTCAAATTGGTATGACTGCAACTCCAAAGGTATATTTAAAAGGCAAGAAGACAGATGATGAAGATGATGAACAAGAAGTTGATTTAGCTAAAACATATTTTGGAGAACCAGTATATGTTTATTCTCTAAAACAAGGTATAGAAGATGGATTCCTAGCTCCATATAAAGTTATGAAGAAATTCCTTGATATAGATGTTAAAGGATATAGACCATATCCTGGTCAATTAGATATTCACGGAAATTTATTAGAAGACAGAATTTATACTACAAATGATTTTGATAAAAAATTGATAGTTGATTCAAGAACAAAAGAGGTTGCTAAACAAATAACAAATTATTTAAAGGAAACAGATAGATACCAAAAAACTATTGTTTTCTGTTGCAATATAGTTCATGCCGAAAGACTAAGACAAGAGTTGTGGAATCTTAATTTAGATATTTGTAGAAAAAATCCTCGATATGTAACTAGAATTACAGGTGATTCTCCAACAGCACAAGCTGATTTAACCGATTTCGCAAAAGCAGAATTTAATATGGATATTGACCCATGTATTGTTACTTCATCCGATTTGATGACAACAGGTGTGGATTGTAAAACAGCAAAATTAATAGTATTAGATAAAGTAATATCATCTATGACTTTATTTAAACAAATTATTGGTCGTGGAACTAGATTAAGAGAAGCTGACAGAAAATACGAATTTATTATAATTGATTTTAGACAAGTAACAAGATTGTTTGCTGATCCTAAGTGGGATGGACCAATTGAGTATGTGGATGATAACGGTCACAGGTCAAGTGGTGGAGGAGGAGGCGAAGGCCAAAATCCTGTATATCATATTGACGGAAACAAAGTCACGATTATGGGTGAAGAAGTATCAATTTTAGACCCTGATGGTAATTTAACAAAACAATCATTAATCAATTACACAAAGAAAAATATCTTAAACCAGTATGCAACTTTAGATGAATTTATTCAAAAATGGACTAGTGAGAAAAAACATAAAGCTATAGTTGATGAATTAGTTTATCATGGAGTTTTGCTAGAGCAAATTAGAGCAGAATTAGGTGTTGAAGATATGGATGATTTTGATTTAATATGTTATATAGCATATGAAGCAAAACCATTAACAAGAAGCGAAAGAGTAAAGAGCATTAAAAAGTCTGAACTTCTTGATAAATATACAGGAATTGCTAGAGAAGTAATTGATAGATTATTAGACAAATATTGTGATGAAGGAATAGATGATGTTGATGACATTAATATTCTTAAACTTGATGAATTTAAAGAATTTGGAACACCAAAACAAATTATTAAGGAAATATTTGGCGGTAGAGATAACTATTTACAAGCAGTTCAATTTGTAAAAAGCAATTTATATTCAGTAGCAGGAGCAGCATAATATGGCAGATTTAAATGGATTAGTTAAAAGAGTAAGAAAAATAATGCGAAAAGACAATGGAGTTGATGGAGATGCTCAACGTATCAATCAGCTTGTTTGGATGCTTTTCTTAAAAGTATATGATGAATTAAAAGAAAGTAATGAATACGAAATTGAAATAGATAACTATAAATCTATTATTCCAGAAGAATATAGATGGCGTAATTGGGCAGTTGAAAAAGTTGATTCTGAAGGAAAACCAACAGGTGATTCTTTAACAGGTGACGAATTAGTTGATTTTATCAATAATAAATTATTCCCCACTTTAAGAGATTTGTCTGTAGATGAAACAACTCCAAAAAGATCTGCTATTGTAAAGTATGTATTTTCACGTCTTCATAATTATATGATTAATGGAACTTTAATCAGACAAGTCATTAACGAATTAAATGAAATAGATTTTGATAAATATGAAGATAGACATGTATTTAATGATATTTATGAATCAATTCTTAAAGAATTACAAAATGCAGGAAGTTCTGGAGAATTTTATACCCCAAGACCAGTAACTGATTTCATGGCAGAAATGTTAGATCCAAAACCAGGCGAAAAAATTGCAGACTTTGCTTGTGGTACTGGTGGATTCTTAGTTTCTGCAATTCAACATATTCTAAAGAAACATAATACACAAGAAGCTCTTGATAGTATGCAAGATAATATAATTGGTTGTGAATGTAAACCATTACCATATTTATTGTGTGTTACAAATATGTTATTAAATGGAACAGATGGTTCTAATATTAGATATGCATCATCATTAGCTAAGAATGTCACAGAATATACTGAAAGTGATAAAGTTGATGTTGTTTTAATGAATCCTCCATTTGGTGGAGAAATTGCTCCAGGAGAAGATGCGAACTTTCCTGAATCATATAGAACATCAGAGACAGCCAATCTATTCGTATGCCTAGTTTTATATAGACTTGCTAAAAATGGTAGAGTAGGCATCATTTTACCAGATGGTTTCCTATTTAATACAGATGATGCTTATGTTAACATCAAGAAAAAATTAATGTCTGAATGCAATTTACATACAATAGTAAAACTTCCAGCTGGATTATTCTATGCAGGTATTACAACAAATATTTTATTCTTTGATAAAGGTGAAAAAACTGATGGAATTTGGTATTATCAAGTACCACTTCCTGAAGGATATAGAAGCTTTAGTAAAACTAAACCATTTACAGCTGAACATTTAAAAGGCGTTCGTGGATGGTGGAATAATAGAGATAATGGCGATATAAATGCTTATTTTGTAAAGCAAGACAAGATTGAAGAAACATATAATATTGACTTTAAAAATCCAAATATTAAAGAAGAAAAGCAAGATTATACACTTCATCAACTTGTTGATATGATTGAAGAAAAATCAAAAAGTATCAGCGATTCAGTGGCTCAATTAAAAGAATTAATTAAGGATATTGAAGAATGATAGATACTAAAGCATTAAAACAAAAAATTCTTGATTTAGCTATGCGTGGAAAATTGGTTCCACAGGATCCTAACGATGAGCCAGTTGAGGAACTTTTAGCTAGAATAAGAGAAGAAAGAAAAAAACTTGAAAAAGAGAAGAAAATATCAAAAGTAGAAGAATCGGATATCTATTGGAGTGATGACGATAATTGTTATTATGAGAAGAATGACATTCCTTCAGGATGGTCTTGCCTTCAATTACAATATTTTTCCAATATATATACTGGTAATAGCCTTAATGATAAACAAAAAATCGATTTATCAATTAAATTAGATAGTTTTCATCATTATATTGCTACAAAAGATATTGATTTAAATGGGAATATAAATTATGAGAATGGTCTTTATATTCCATTGGATTATTCACTAAAAAGGGCAAAACAAAATTCTATTCTTATTTGCCTAGAAGGAGCAAATGCGGGTAATAAAATCGGATTGATAAATAAAGATGTATGCTTTGTAAATAAATTGGCGTGCGTTAGCCCTTTTATAGTGATATCAAAATTTGTTTACTATTTCTTTAATAGCATAACTTTTAACAACGAATTTAGAGATAATATGCAGGGCATAATAGGTGGTATACCTTTATCTAAATTCAAGTCTTTATCAATATTAATACCACCTCTTCAAGAACAAGAACGAATAGTTAATAAAATTGATAAATTATTTGAATTAGTCGATAAAATAGAAAAGGATCAGCAAGAACTTGAAGAACTAAAGAAACAAGCTAAGGATAAGGTCTTAGAGCTTGCTGTTACTGGTAAACTAGTTAAACAAGACCCTAACGATGAACCTGCTTCAGTCCTTCTAGAACGTATTAAAGCTGAGAAAGAAAAGCTTATTAAAGAAGGAAAAATCAAGATAGAAAAGGCTGATTTAGAACCAATTTCTGATGATGATAAAAATTATTATGAGAATATACCATCTAATTGGTCTATTGCAAAAATTCAAAGTATTTCTGATTCATACATTGGATTAACATATAGTCCTAATAATATTTGCGATAATGGTATAATTGTACTACGTTCGAGTAATATAAAAAATGGCAAGCTTGATTTTAATGATGTTATTCGAGTGAATAGCCGAATTCCTAGCAAATTGGTTGTTAATAATAATGATATTATAATATGTGCTAGAAATGGCAGTAAGCATCTAGTAGGAAAATCAGCATTTGTTTCAAATATCAATGAACCGATGACTTTTGGTGCTTTTATGGCTATATGCAAATCTGAATACTCAAAATGGATATATTTGTTTTTGCAAACAAAATATTATTATAATCAACTTGAAAAAACTAGTGGAACAACTACTATTAATCAGTTGACACAAAAAGCATTTAATAATTTTGCATTACCTATAGCACCAGAAAATGAGCAAAAAAGAATTATCAATAAAGTAAATTCATTAATTCAGTTACTTTAGATATAATCTCATTTTGTTCTTTTTGTGGAGGACGAGGTATAGGAAATGTTAACAAATTATCAAGATTAATTTTATATGTATGTGTTCCGCCACCCACTTTTATTCTATCGATATGGTTACTAATAAATGGAGAAGACAATACCATTTTTAAATATTCATTTTGTTTGATAGCTATTGGTTTTATTAGAGCAAGACTTACGAAGATACTAAAATCAAAAGTCATATTAACAATAAATGGCTTACCTAAAGTTCCGATTCTACACAATAAAATATCGCCATATTCAGGTTTTGCCCTCTTAGTTAGCTGATTATGTTCATCAGGTGAAATATATTTCGGGCAATTATCAAAACTTCCAGAAGAAATATTCGCAATTGACAAAAAAGGTATTCCTGAATCTAAATACTTTGGCGTTTTATGTGTCCCATCCGTAATTGATTTAGATAAAGAAGATAGGTTGGTCCATGCCCAGTTAATCGGTAACTGCCCATAATAATTTTTGTATGTTATTGTAGTTACTTAAAAATAAACAAATCAAATGTATTTTATAATTCATTTATCCATTCAAAAAGGAGGACGAATTATGGATGCATTTAAAAAATTTTTAGTGTCAAATAATTTGGCACCAAACACCGTATCTGCTTATATCACTGCTGTAAAAGGATACATTAGTAACTATGACGATTTTACAAAAAAGAATCTATTAGCATGGAAGGCATACTTAATTGAGAATTTCAAAGCTAAAACTGTAAATTTAAAATTACAGGCTATAAATAAATATTTGGAATTTATCAAGAAACCGAACCTGCGAATAAAATCAGTTAAGGTTCAACAAAGAACATTCCTTGAGAACGTAATTAGTGATGCTGATTACGTTTTTTTCAAAAAGAAATTAAAACAAGAAAACAATAAAGAATGGTACTTTATTGTAAGATTTTTATGTGCTACTGGAGCAAGAGTTAGTGAGCTTATTAAAATTAAAGTTGAACATGTAAATCTTGGTTTTATAGATTTATATACTAAAGGAGGAAAGATTAGAAGAATCTATATTCCAATAGCTTTAAGAAAAGAAACCACAACTTGGCTAAATGAAACAGTTCATATAGAAAGTGGATATATTTTTCTTAATCGATTTGGAGATAGAATCACCACAAGAGGAATATCACAACAACTTAAAAATTATGCAGTGAAATATGGAATTGATCCTAAAGTTGTTTATCCTCATTCATTTAGACATCGCTTTGCCAAAAACTTCTTAGAAAAATATAATGACATAGCTCTTCTGGCTGATTTAATGGGACATGAATCTATTGAAACAACTAGAATATATTTAAGAAAAACAGCAAGCGAACAACAAGCTATAGTAGATAAAATCGTCACATGGTAAAAAGAAAATAGGTTCCGATTATGGAGCCTATTATTTACTTATAGAAATTATTATAAGAACATTAATAGTTCGTGGTGCGTTTGTAGATTATCAAATGTAATAAGATTAACATCAGGATATGATTTGACTCCAAACGAATATCATAGTATTCGATGCGATGATGACATTCCATATATGACAGGAGCAAGTAATTTTACTAGCAATAATTTAATCGTAAATAGATATACAAAAATAAAGTATTGTAATTCTCATATTGATGATATATTAATTACATGCAAAGGAACCATCGGCAAAATTGCAATAAATACTATTGGTGATTTACATATTGCTAGACAAATTATGGGAATTACATCTTATATTAATACTCAATTTAATGTTTTGTTAATTTTAAATACGGTATATAAATTGCAAATAAAAGCTAAAAGCATGATACCTGGAATAGAAAGAAACGACTTATTAAATGAAGTTGTCGCAATTCCAAATTTAGATGAACAGGAAAGGATTTGTCGCAAATTTAAGTTGTTAAATTCTTTGCTATAATATTATATTTTTTTACGATTTTGGATTGTTCATATATTGGTGGAACAGCTATAAGTAGATTACTTAATTGATTTAAATAAAAACCCTTTTGAGCTGTCCCAGATGCTTTTTTGGTAAACCATACTTGTTGCATTGGGGCATCGAAGAATAATTTTACATAATAAGGATTAATTAAAGTTGTTATAACAGAAACGCTTCTTTGAAAACATATATTATAATTATGGTTAAAAACGCAAGAGCGCCCTATTGAACCAACACTTGTAAATAAAATATCGTTAATGGATAACTTCGTCCTTTTATTTTCTTCAAGGAATTGATCTTTGGTTAAAAATCTAACTTTACTTAATTCAATAATATTTCCGTCTACTATATTTTGTGATGACAACATATAATAATCTGTTTTTTGCTGACATCCTTTTGGTGGATTGTGGTTTCCATCAACAATTTTTGTACATATGCTATTTAGACTAGTAACTATCCAATTAGATGGTATATTCTCATAATAATTTTTATCATCATCAGAAATTGGTTCTAAATCAGCCTTTTCTATCTTGATTTTTCCTTCTTTAATAAGCTTTTCTTTCTCAGCTTTAATACGTTCTAGAAGGACTGAAGCAGGTTCATCGTTAGGGTCTTGTTTAACTAGTTTACCAGTAACAGCAAGCTCTAAGACCTTATCCTTAGCTTGTTTCTTTAGTTCTTCAAGTTCTTGCTGATCCTTTTCTATTTTATCGACTAATTCAAATAATTTATCAATTTTATTAACTATTCGTTCTTGTTCTTGAAGAGGTGGGAGCGGAACTATAATTTCATTTATCATTTTTAATGTAATTTGTGGAATTGCTCCACCAATATATTCAAACAAGTAGTCTTTATATGCTTTAAAATAATAGTATACAAATTTACTAATAACTTTAGTAATTGGATACAATGCAATTGTAGTCTGAGTACATGTTGCCAAACTATCATTAATATAAGTTACATATCCTATCGAATTACCTCTAGCAGGAATTACTATATCTCCTTTAGTAAGATACATTTTATTTTTTGTTTCTTTTATGTAACCAAACGGAGAATCATCCATAGTAGCGCTATAAACGGGGATTCCTTCAATATCTAAATCTGATGACAATATTGTTTGTCCCATAGATGATGTTGATAGAAATGATAATTTTTGAAATGATCTGTTTTTAATATTATGAGATATAGGCATCTTTTTATTATCTATTATTTTGATGATCTGGCCAACCTTCTCATAATAACAATTATAGTAAGTTTTTTCTTCTAAATAGAGGAAGTTATAATGGAATTGTGATACAATATGTGAAAAGTTTTTATTTCTTTTTTTGTTAATTTTATAGAGAAATGATTAAAATAATTCCAAAACAAAAGAAAGGAGTCATTTAGTGTGGAAAAAATATACAAGTATACATCATTAAAAAGTGCAATTAAGATATTAGAAAGTAATGCTGTTGCACTTAATAGCCCACAAAACTATAATGATCCTTTTGATAGTGTTATAGATTTTGATGATACCGATATTGAAAAATCAATTTCTATAATAGTTGAGTACTATTTAATTCAAGAATTTTTGAAGTTGTTAAATAATAAGAATATTAAAGTTAGCTTTTTAACAAAGCTTATTATGAAGTGGGATAGATTCGGTATTAATCTTAATTTGAAATTATCAAAAAAGAATAAGTATTATGACTCTATTCCTGGCGCTCAAACATTAACTAGATGGATAGTTAGATATGCTGCTAAAAATGGTGAAAATTCTTTTGATGAATTGAAAGAGAAATTTACTAGTGAAATTATTCAAAAAGTAAAAGAAGTGCGAAATAACGCTTTAATTTCATGCTTTAGTAAACGATTTGATTCTATTCTAATGTGGTCACATTATGGAGACAAACATAAAGGCATATGTATTGAATTTGATAGACCTGATAAGGATTTTCTTGATGTTAAGTATTCTAAGAAAAGATGCAAATTCGATTTAGAAGATACTACAAGAAGAGTGCTTGGATATATGCTATCAAACGAAGAAGCTGATGTTAATGATAAAGGACTAATAAGATGTATATCTAAACCATTTATTGTTAAGTCATTAGATTGGCAATATGAAGTAGTGGTTAGATGTATCTTATCCCCAAGTAGTGATAGAGTTTCTAAATTAGAAGAATTGAGTCTATATACAATGCCTACTAAAATTATAAAGATTTATGTAGGATGTAAGGCTGATACAAAATCTAATGAATACGAAGAGCTGTTTAGAATAGCTAATGAAAAAAATATAGAAATTATTAAACTTACTGAAAGTGATAAAGAGTTTAGCCTTAAAGAAAGAGGTGATTCTTTCAATGACTAAATTAGATGATTTCATAAATTCATATAAAGAAAATATTGAAAAGCTGAATATTCCATCATTACATATAAACCACATTTTTTATTTTGATGAGAGCAATAATATAAAAAAAGGGATTATAGGCTATGATAAAGACAATAATGCAGACTTAGAAAACTTATATTTTGTTCTTGGTGGGATTGCAATAAAAAATACACTAGATTTTAATGATTTATTAAAATATGTTGGAGCAAGACAAACCCCAATTGATGCTAAGTTTAATTTCTTTGCTTTTAAGCATAATAATTTCTTAGAGGCAATTAATCAATCAAGATTGAGAAAGTTTTTTGAATATCTTCTTAATAACAATATTTTAATTCATTTTGATGTTTTACATTATATGCACTTTGCGTTAACTGATATTCTAGATTCTCTAATAGAAGAAAATGATGCAAATCAATTTGCTGCACTTATGTATTATAAACAACTTCAAAGTTATATGACGGAAGTTTTATATCAAGATTATGATGAATTACATGCGTTATTAGTAAAATATGAATTTCCAAATGTCCCTAAGAATAAAGCAAATAATTTTATTAGAGATGTATTAGATTTATATGCTTATAATTATGAAAAGTATGATCCAGATGATATTGAGAATTTTACAAAAGAATTATTAAGACAAATTATTAAAGCCAAAAGAGATAAATCAAATTTGATTTTTTTAGAAGATAATGAACCATATGTTATATCAAGTGATGTGTTTTCTAATTATCTTTCAAGAATGATTGAAATTAAAGACAAAAAATATTTTGATAATGAAGCTTCAATTACTAAACAATTGGGTGAATTTGATGATGATTATGAAAATAAATTAGATGTTCATTTCTTGGATTCAAAAACTAGTAGAGAGATACAAATTTGTGATGTTATTTGTGGCTTTGTTGCAAGATTATATAATTTTTTGAGTCACAATGACGAAATGGCTATATTTGCCTTTATTACAGGATTAGATAAAAACAGCGAAGCTTTTAAAACATTAAAAACTTTTGCAGATTTAATGACTGTAACTGATAATGTGTCTCATATGATGTTTAAGAAGACTAATCCACTTTTTATCGAAGCTAGATTTACTTTATTTATAAAATTGCTTGAAGAATAGGAGGTTTCTATGAATAAGTTTATAGTTGATGAAATTGAATCTATATTTCTAGAAATCCATACACAGGCGGGCCTATGATTGCAAGAATTGATGGACTTCCTATTGATAATAGAAAAGAAATTTGTAGAAGATTTCTTCGAGATTATGGTTGGACTGATAATATGTTCAAAAATAGAATCACCAATGATTTAGAACGAAAAATAAATTCAATTTTAAACGGTAAAGAGGCTTCATTAAACATAGATAATGATGCTTTAAATAGAAAAACTTACAATCCTGAGACTATAGAAAAAATAATAACAGCATCAACTGATTTTTATAATGAATTAAGAGTTTATGAATACGAAAGGTTTCGCTCTTGGGAGCATAATTATAAAGTGTTTCATGATGCAAGAAAAAATGATAATCCAGACTATAATTATTTAAGTTTACATTTATCTTTCTATTTAGCAAGTTGGGGAATGTATAGACGATCATCATTTTTATTGCAGAAGGATTATAGAATTCGTATTCCTATCATAAAAGAAGTTCTAAATCACAAATATGACATTTTATTTGGAATTGAATGTTTTCAATATAAGAATAAAGATACTATGAATCTTTTATTCGAACTAGTTGATTTTATCGCTAATTATTATGACAAGATTAGAAAAGAAGTAAAGGAAGAAGAAATATTACAGGATGTTTCTGAAGCACTAGTAACAAAGGCATTAATGGGTGTTCTAGGATGCTGCCCAGCATATGATAGATATTTCAAAGATGGATTATCGGGAGAAAATATAGGCATAAAAAGATTTAATACTAAATCAATATTAGCGTTAGTTGATTTTTATGAATCTAATTATAGTAAATTAGAGGAGACAAGAGTTAAAATGTGTGTTGAAGGATTGCCTTATCCTCAAATGAAAATGCTTGATATGGATTTTTGGAAGATAGGTTTTGATGCGGATACTAAAAAAGGATTTAAAAAAGTCTCATTAGGTGAATATATGAAAAAACTAATAACATTACTAGTAACTTTAATATTAGTCTTCTCGTTGTCAGCTTGTGGCAAAAATGATAATTCTTCAACACCACCAACCAATGATATCTCACCAACAATAATTCTTTCTGATAATACATCACCTAGTGATGAACCTAAAGAAGATGAATCATATTTATCTAAAACATTGGTTTTAACCCTAGATAGTAGCGATGTTGATGTTTATTGGATGGATAATGATTCAGTTAAAGAATTAAAGAAACTTGCTAAAGATGGATTAACAATAGAACTCCATCAATATGGTGGATTTGAACAGTTTGGTTCATTAGGGAGCACTATTAAATCCAATGATAGTAGTATTACAACTAATGCTGGAGATATATGTCTATATCAATCTAACCAAATAGTATTTTTATGGATCTAATACATGGTCTTATACTAAATTAGGTCATATTAATTTAACTAAAACTGAATTAGTTGAGTTATTAGGCGAAGAAGATGCTGTTACAATTACATTAAATCTTAAATAAAAAATAAAAAGTAGGAGTGTGGCATAATGAATGAACCAAGCATAGAATTAATTAAAACCTTGAAAGCACTTAAAGAAGAAATAACATCGGAACAATTTAATAACATTTTAACTGGATTAGGTGTTGATTCTAATAATTTTGAGGAAAGAATAAAAGGCCTTGAGCGTGAATATGAATTTATCGGTAATTTATATATATGTAATGCATGCAAAGAAATTATTCCAATAGATGAGGAATTTACTTCGAATGTTGGAGAAAAGTCATGTGATGCAATCATTATATTAAAAAATGATGAAAAAATAATGGTTGAGATTAAGTCAACAACTAAAGAAGAATATTGCATATCAAACGGGAATTTTGAAAGTAGAGTTGATTGGGCTAATAAAAATGGCTATAAATTATATTTTGCAATTAATTTATATAATTATTGGGCTTTATATTCTTTTGAACAATTAAAATTATGGAATCGTAAGGTTACAATTAATAATATTCCAGAATCATTATTATCTGAGGTATTTGGTATTGTTTATTATATGTCTATGAATAATATTAAATTTATTTCGACATATTCAAGTGATTCATCATGCGAAAATCTTGGAATAAAAGATATAGAAACTGGTTCAAATTTAATAAAAGAAGAAATTTGTGTTAATGATGAATTGGTAAAAGAGGTAACACCAATAAATAATAATGAATTGCCTTTGGTATTATTATCATCTGAAATAAGACTTCGTTGTTCTAGAAAAGATATTAAGATTAATGATTTTGAGACAAAAACTATATATGAGCTTAATGATAATAATTCTTTTTGTTCGTTTGATATAATTAAAACTGCAATTTCAGAAATGGATGGACCAACGCTAAAAAATAAATATAATACCTTTTTAAAAATGATTTCTAAGAAAGATAATAGAGATAAAATTAATATTTGGTTAAATGAATTAGTTAAGCTTTTAAAAATGAAACCATTTATTTTATTACCCGCATCTAAGAACATACAGTCGTAATAAGAAGTGTTAATAACTGAAGTTATTGTTGCCTTAAAATGGATGAATAATTCAATAGCTTACGGAAACTTTCTAAAAGTTGTCATTTGAGTGCAACTTGATACATTGGAGGAAAATATGGAATTTAAGGAGTTTATTGAAAAACTTAATAATGATAATAAACGAACATTTGAAAAGTATTCTAAAATTCGAGGTGTTCAACAATATAGAATTATTTTTGAAACTTTGAATGAGGTTGATTCTAATGTTAAGTTTAGCGATGTCAATTCATTTATTATCCTTGATAAAGCAATAAAAGATGTATTATTCAAATATTTAGGAACGTTAGAAGAATATATTAGAAATGATATTTTATTAAGATTTGATTTTGATCCAGATGTTGAATTAAAGAAAACTGAATACCATTATTTTAAGGGATTACCTAAATGTGTAATAAAGAATAATCCTGTTGATGAAATAACTAATTTTTACAAGATGTTTGCTTTAAATTTTGGTGATTTGGTGTCATTTGTTAAAGAATATGTTTCTCATAATTATGATACCGATAAGTTAGACACAATCGTAACTTTAAGAAATAGAGTTATGCATCATTCGCCACTATTATTTGATTTTAATTTTGAATCAACAGTGGAAGAAACATTAAAAGGAATAGATGCATTAGTTGATATGCTACCAACTGATTATAAAGATAGATGTCTAAATAATCTTAAAGTGCTAAACAAAAAGACGAAAGATAATATAGCTAGTACTTATTATAAGTTCTTATTATATAAGGAGGATTGATATTTGTGTGTGATTACGTAAATAAAAAGGAATTAATTGGTCCCAGAGAAACATTTAATAATTGGATCGGCAGTGTTCAAAAATATATAAAAAAGAATTATAAAATTACATTCTCATATTCTACTATAGGTACCGGAAGTAGAAACATGGTTATTAGAAAATGTAATGAAGATTATTTTGATTTAGATTTTCAAATTGTAATGCAATCGATACCTAGTAATTATAATTGGAATAAAGATTGTAAAAAAATTAAAGATATATTTAGAAACGCATTTGATAAATTCAAACCAAAAGGATTTAGTTTTTGTGAAGATAGTACGCAAGCATTGACTACAAAAAACAATAATAAAGGATATGGATTTGATATCATTATCACAACTTATGATGATGATGACAATTTTTATATTCTTTATAATAAAAAAAACACTAATAACGCGAATAATGAAGATTATGAATGGGCTATACGAAAAGATATGAAAAATTATCGTGAAAGATTAAATTTAATTGAAGGCCCTGAAATGTGGGATTGTCTTCGTAAAATATATAAAAAGAAACAACATAATCATAAAGATGATGTTGAACCAAATAAAAAGAAATCTTATCAATTATTAAATGAAGCAGTAGTTGATACATTAAAACAATTTTTATTTACTACTTTAAATTGGCTCTAATTTAGACTAAAATCCTGAGTTTGACAGTTTGTAATTGAAAAAGTTGTATTTTATTGTATTTTATCAAATACTTTTTCGAAATATTTA
>CAKPNG010000001.1 GCA_934168325.1 uncultured Bacilli bacterium | reverse complement strand
CCTAAAGAGGGTAAGAAAAATTTCTATCAGTCGCTGACTGCGACAGTCGTCGGAGAAGAAGAGGAGTAATCCTCTTATTTTTTTTTTTTTTTTTTTTTTGACAGAACTGGAAAATTTTTCCAGTCAGCAAGTTTAGACTTCCTAAGTCTAAGCACCAGCGACCAAAACTTGACATTTTTCAAAATTTATGATATAATATATTTAGACTAAAAGAAAAAGTGTGAATTTTTTCACACAACTGCGGGCGATTGTCAAATAATGGCAAAAAATTTTTTGATTTTTTCAAAAAACCTATTGACTTTTTGCTTGCAATATGCTATAATGAATATGCTAAAAAAGATAGAAAGGTTGTGTTGTTCAATGGCGAATAATGGTAAAATTTCGGATACTCAAGCAAATAATCTTCTCCGTGAAGAAATTCTTCTGAAACTCAAAGATTTTTTTACTGAACAAGGTGAAGATTTTCTGCGAATTGCGCAAGGCGAATTTTGTTTTCCTACGGTGGATAAAAACGGCGAAGATAAATTTATTCAAATTGTTGTAAAAATTCCCAAAGGCTCCAGAGATGGCGAACCCTTTGACGGCTATGGGCTGGCAGAAGATTTTCAGATGAAGTCAGAAGAAAAGGCAGAAAAAGCCAAAAAAATGGCAGAGAAGAAAAAGGCAAAAATTGCCAAGGACGAGGAACTTCGGCGGAAGAAAAAGGAAAATTTGGAGAAAGCAAAAAATAGGGAACAGGTGGAGTAAAATCCACCTTTTTCCTTTTTCTTGCACTTTAACACTTTACCACTTTAACACAATGAAGTGCCCGGTCGTTAGACTCCATTAGTCTAACTCAATTATATGATGTTTAGACTTGCGGGCGACGCTTTCGCGCATTAAAGTGCTAAAATGAAAAAATTTTTTTAATTTTTACTTGACTTTTTAATAGAAAAGTGCTATAATAATAATTGTCAGAGAGAGAAAACAAGCAGTTAATCCTCTATTGACAGAAAGGAATTTTATGGAAACACAAAAAATTGACCGCCGAAAGTCCTATTTTATTACTTTTGACACCGAAACCGCAAATTCTATTGAATGTCCGCTGATGTATGATTTAGGTTTTGCCGTTCACGATAAGCAAGGCAACATTTATGAAACCTATTCACTTGTAATTGCAGATGTTTATTGTAATGAAAAAGAAATAATGCAAAGTGCCTATTATTCAAGAAAGCTTCCACAATATGAAGAAGATTTGAAAACAGGAAAAAGAAAATTAGTTAGTGTAGAAACCGCAAAACGGATTTTATCAGAAACTGCAAAAAAATATAATATTAAAGCAGTTATCGCTCATAATGCAAGATTTGATTATCGGAGCACAGCTACTACAATTCGTTATATAACAAAGTCAAAAAATCGTTATTTTTTGCCTTATGAAGTTCCGCTTTGGGATACTTTGGAAATGGCAAAAAGTGTGATTAAAGACAAGCCTACATACAAAGATTTTTGCGAAAAAAACGGTTATTTGACAAAAAATGGACAGGTGCGATTGACCGCAGAAATTTTGTATAGATTTATTAGTAAAGATGAAAATTTTATTGAAAAGCATCAAGGTTTAGAAGATGTTCTCATTGAAAAAGAAATTTTTCAGTATTGTGTAAGACAGCATAAATCAATGAGGCGTTCGCCGTGGAAAAAGGGAGATTGAAAAAATCTTCCTTTTTTTCGGACAAGTTTTAGACTATTATTTGTGTTAAATAATTAACAAGAGTCCGGGTAATTAGACTAGCAAAGTCTAAATTCCAAATTATGTCAATTTTTCCATTTTATTCAAATTATTTCAATTTTTAATTTTCAGTTTCCAAATTTTTCTATTTTACTTAAATTCTTCCTTTCTCCCTAATTTTGTTTCTTTCGCGGGCAGTGATGTTTTTTTAGCAAGATGATTGCCATCGTGCCCAAAATTTTACCTTTCTTCCAAATTTTGACAGTTGTTTTCAGCTGCGATTAGAGCTGGGAATTTGACAGGAGCTGGAGCGGGCCGCACTAAAATTTTTAGGATTTCCAAATTTTGACAATTGTTTGCAGCTGGGAAAAGCTGGGCTTGCCTTAACTTAAAATTGCCCAAAATTTCCAAAATTTGGGAAAGCTGGGAATTTCTTTAAAGGCGCAAAATTTGGAAAAGTTGAGAATTTGCGGTGGGCTGAAATTTGTAGAGAAAGAGCTGATAAACCTTACATACCAAAAAAAAGCTCCTT
Source organism: uncultured Bacilli bacterium (assembly GCA_934168325.1). GTDB lineage: Bacteria > Bacillota_I > Bacilli_A > RFN20 > CAG-826 > Onthovivens. Next base: position 126,378 of record CAKPNG010000001.1, on the reverse strand, counting down.
TTTCTCACTGTTGATACGGAGCGGGCCGGCACAAATTTCCAGTTTTAACTAAAATTTTATTTTTTCTAAAATTTGGAAACAGCTCTACATAAAAATTACAGTCATAAAAATTTGACTTTTTCTCAAATTTGTGTTATAATATTAAAAAAACACTTTTTTTCATTTACAAGAAAATTTTCTTCGCCCGCATTCTAACAAAAGAAAAAAATGAAAAAAATTAACAATTTTTACAGTGAGTCCTACCCAAAAATGAGCGAGTCCTACCCCAAACATCACCAAAAAAGTATTTAAGCTACTTAATTGTGTTTATATATTTTGATACAAGTTTTGATACTCTCTTTATATATATAAGAAAATTTTCTATCACACTATTTAACGCTCTATGGTCACCATTTTACATTATATCATTTATCATTTACTATTGATTAGCTGTCTTCCTTTCTCACCCGCTTACTCCCCTACGCACTCGCGCGCTATTGAACTGCCCTTTTCATCGTTCTCTTTAACGCTCTCTTTTTCGCCCTATTTAATCCCTGCTTTGTTTCTCTTTCTTACGTAAAAATTCTCAGACGAAACTCTAAAATTTTGCACCCACTGTGTTTGGGCTTTGCCCAAACAAAAAAGAGTTAGTCAGCTTTTAGCTAACTAACTCTCTCTCCGTTTCCTTCGCGGACAGCCATTATTCACCATCAACAACGCCATAGCTTTTAATTTTGGACTTAGAAGCCTTACCCTGTGCATTTACTTTAGAAACGGTGATTTCGCCATCTTCAGTAAAGACACCAGCCTTAACTCCAAAGCGAAGCAAAGCGGACGCCTTAGCAGTAGAAACAGATTCATCGCTAAGACCAGACAGGAACTCTGCAACCGCAGGAGAAGTCAGCACAGTATTGGTTTCGTTGTGCCATTCAACAATTTTCTTGCAAAGGTCAAGACGAACTTCATCTTTCTCGGCGTTCTTTGCTCTCTGACGCTCATTCGCAGCATTGAGTTTTTCAAGGCGAGCATCAATGTAAGCAAGAACCTCTTCATCAGATACCAGCTCATAAACACGATTAAGGAACTCTCTTTCAGTTTTCATTTTTAACTCCTTCTCCCACACTAAGTAGTGGGCACTCAATTTTTTTTTCGCTTCGCGAAAGAGCTTTTCAAAAAATTTTGCTCTTTCTTTATCTTACATATATATTATAGCATAGTTTTCAGAAAATTTCAAATTTTTTTTCGGGAATTTTTTTTGGGATTAGACAGTCCTGAAAAATTTTCAGAATTTTTTTCAGTGCTTAAAAATTTTCCCACAAATTTTTTGGTTTGTGAGCGGGATTGCAAAACTCACTATTAAATCTACTGCGACTTTCCCCCTAAATTTTGCATTAGTTAATCATTTGCTTCATCTTTCAAAATTAAGAAAAATTTAGGCTGTTTGCTCGAAAAAAACTTATAAAAATCTTGGCGCCGTTCAGACTTTTCTTTGGTTGGTGTGCCAAAAAAATCTTGTGGCAGAATTGCTAAATCAAATAAGTCATCAGTTCCAATGACCTGTAGAGCAAAATACCAGTCATCACAAGTATCTGACTCAATAAGCCAACCCTTATCAACCCAAGTCTCAGATACATCTGCGGGCAGTCTAACAACTTCTTTTTTAGTGAGTTTGTAGCCGTCAATTATAAGTGCTTCCATTTTTTTCTCCTTTCTTTAACACAAAACATACCACAAATAATTTTGACTTTCATCAGTGCGGGCTGGAAAAGCTTTGTGGAAAGCTTCAAGCCTTTTATCGATTTCTTCTTTGATTTCTTCTTCCCTTAGTTTAGGTATCAAATCAGTCACATTTTTAGGAGATTCATCTGCATCAACAAAGAAACAAGCAAAAATTTTTTCATCCGTACCCTCCGAATAAATCAACCATTCATTATCAAGCCACTCTTCATAAATCTCTTCAGGAAGTGTCGCAATTTCTTCGGGAGTTAAAATCCAACCCCAAGCCAAAACGGCTTTATTTGTCCAACTCATTTTTTCACCTTCCTAACGGTTAAATTTCCTTCCACTTGTCAATTCCGTCCCAAACTAAATGCTGCCCACATTCTGGACAAAAATTAGGTTTATATTCCCCAATTAGGAATAAATATTGTCCGCACTTAGGACATTTTAAGCGGTCTTCTCGAAATTTCATAAACGGCTTCTTAGGAGTCGCTAGCCGTCCAAGACGGTTAATTTCATCTCCATATTCATCCCAAGCTTTCAATATCTCGTCCTTATCTGTATATTTTATCCATTCAAAGCTCAATATATCAGTTAAAGAAAGCTGTTTATTTAATCTATAATCATACATTTTATACACTTCTCCATTCATCAAGTTCTGTCAAATCGAATCGCTGACCACAATTTTCGCAATATTTTGATTTATTTTTTTCTAAATCAAAAGACGAAATATACTTGCATTTCGGACATTTTATCACATTAAACCCCATTCTTACCAAGGGTTTTACAGGAACTTGCTTGCGCAAAGCCTCCAAAATTTCTCCACTGTATAGTTCAAAAGCTCGCTCAATGCATTCTTTGTTATGTGTCAATATCCAATCATATTTGCAAAAGTCAAGAGGATATTCATATTTATTTTCATCAGAATTAAACACTTGCTTCAGTCTCCTTTTCGTCATCGAAGTTAAAGTCATCCCAAACATTATATTCTGTCATAATATACATAAAGTAGTCATAACCTGTTTGATAACTATCAAGCACTACTCCCTTAAATTTTCCAGCGGGAAGAACAGCTCCAAATCTTACCTTACTCCACTCTCTATTATCAGTTGCACCCAGTTTTGAAAAATAAGCCCTCATCAATTTGGTAAAGCGTTTTCTGGTCATAAGATAAATTGCTCCTTTCCTTTCTTTCTATAAATATTATAGCATAAGTTTTAAGGAAAATCAAATTTTTTTAGATAAGTTTAGATAAGAGATCTGCTTACGAGGCGGGCCAGCAAGATTTATCATCAACTTTAAGGCGTCTAAAAATTATAAGGACTCTGAACACGGTCTTTATAATAAAATTAGGGCGCCCGCTACAAATTAACGAAAATTTTAAGCTTAAGAAGTAATCAGAGCTGACATTTTTATGATTTTTTAAGTGATAAGACCAATGGAAAAACCACTGATTTAATTGCCAGCTTTTGAAAAAAAATTTTTTTAATTGCGAGCGGGCCAGTATGTTTCGCTATGAACTAAGGGCGCCCGCTCACGAACTATAAGATACTAAAATTCCGCAATTAAGAATTTTTGCTAATTCAAGATAACAACTGTTCTTCAAATAAACAGCCCAATGCGGAAGTTTTCTGGCGCGCCCGCGCCATTTAAGATGAATTATTTTTTTACCATTACTTAAAATTTCTTTTTTAATTTTCATTTTTCTCCTTTTTAATTTTTAATAGTTGCCTTAACCTAAATTTAACTTATCGGCTCTCTTAAACAGACAAAATTATGGCTGAAGCTTTTCTTACGAGAGAAAGAAATTCCTAATCTTTTCAGCCATTAAAAACATTAAAAAAATCATTGACACAATTATCAGTTTCTAAAAAAAAATTTATTGCCCTAAAAGCTGATTAACTTGCTCAATTGTCCAACCATATTCCATAGGTGTTTTATATCCATCTTCATATTGGCTTGCGCGGGCATCGCCCGCAGACCAGTAAAAACGCTCCAATAAGTCATCATAATGGTTTTCAACTAAATAGTTGTTAAACTGTGCCCATTCTTCGTGCTGACTTAGAAACTTTAGAATTGCTTTCTTATACTGTAATTTATCTGTTATTTTATTTGTTATTATATTGTTATGCAGTAATTCATTTGGTGCCTTAGGCACCAACTCATTTGGTGCCTTCCGGAAATTCATTTGGTGCCTAATGGAAAATGAATTGGTGCCTTGAATTTCCTCTGCTTGTAAAAATTTTATCGTCTTGACTATTCAAGACAGAAATTGATTTGGTGCCTATTTTTGAAGCCACCAATTCATTTGGTGCCAATTTATCATTCTCTGGAAAATGAATTGGTGCCTTCAAGGCAGAAACTGATTTGGTGCCTTCAAAATCACTATAAATTTTAGGATAGTTAATTAGAATACGACCTGACTCTAAAATCAACCATTCTCTTTTTACTAAAGCTTGCCGAGCTGAATTATAACATTTTTGACTTAAACCAATTCTACTTTCAACCCATTTTTCTGAAACGCGAAAATTACCTTCTTGACTGGTTCCAACTAGCAGACCCATAAGTAAAATTTGGCTCCCGCACTTACCACCTAAAACATATCCAAAAGCACTCCATAAGTCTTCAGGAAAAATATATTTAGTTTTTGACTTAAAATCTTCTTTGTTTCCAATTCTTCCTAATATAGGAGCTTGACGTAAATTAGCCATTCATCTACACTCCTTTTATTTTTTTTAATAGTCTCATTAAATTTCGATCTCCTTTGATTTTATTCTATTTTATTTTTTATTACGTGAAATAATCACAGTATATAAACTCATTGCGCATTGTAAAGCAGGTGTATCTTGATAAACCCATACAAAAAATTCTGGGTGTTGTGGATTTCTTTCAATGCGTAATGGTTCTAGCCCAATCCCTTTTAAGTAATAGGCAAAACGTTTTGAATAAATTATTTTTTCACCATTCTGCTCCATTAGTTTTCTCTCCTTTTATTTTTATAGTTTACAATTTTATCTTAATCATCAATCAATTTTAACTACTGGCATTAGATAAAAATCCCACAAATTAATCACTGAATTAACTTCTAAATATTGAACTAAATAACCTTTTTCAATCAGTTCTTTAATTGCACTATTATATTGTGTTTTCTTAATTCCAAAATCTTCTTGAACTCTTTTGCTACTCAAATCATAACAACCGAGTCGCATTCCTTCTTTATACAAATACATCCAAAGTTTAAAAGCTCCAGCATCTAGTTGCCTCGCCGCAGCGAAGATAATTTCATTATCCTCTTTAGCTAATTTTGAAGTATAATTAAACCTAATTACTTTTTGTTTATTTAATTTCATTAAAATCCTCCCATACTTAAAAGCGGGATAGACATAAACCGCCTACCCCGCCACTTTTTAACTATTCAAAACTTCTTCCAAAAAATCATAAATAATCACACCGTTTTGCGAAGCTATAAAGACTACAACTTCATCATCAAGAACAGTTCCCGTAATTCCCAATATAACATCATAGTCCGCACCGCAAATTTCAACAGTATTCATAACAGTTTTACAAAGTTCATTACAATTTTCTTTTGTTTCTTCCCAATCGCTATAATCACCAGAACCCATCATATATACAAAAGCGTCGGTGCAATCAAGCCCGCTAATAAGCAAATAATAAACAGTATTATCTTCAATGCGGACATCAATGACAGACCCAGCTTTATTCGCCGCGTTAAAACAAGTATCAATAATCTGCTTATCAATTTCCTCTTTCTGCTTTGTAGCGGGCGGTGGAGATTTATCATCAAATGACTCGCTTATTGAGCTTTCACTAACAGAATTAGTTTCTGGTGCGGGCGACTGTCCTTTTTGACAACCGCCCAATACAAAGCAAATTACAAACAAAATTGCAAACAATTTCTTCATTTATCCTCACCCAGCTTTCTTCCGCAATTCGGGCAATAGACAACTGGAACCTCATAAAATTTAATGGCTGGTTCATCTGCAACTTTTTTATAAAGTTTCATTCCCCGCACCAAATTACCACCATAGCATACAGGGCAGCATTTAATTGTTTTAACTTTCGGTATCATATTGGACGTCTGCGGGCGAGGCTGTTCATCAACTTTATGGAAGCCCAATTCCATCATAAGGTCATCAATAAGTTTATGAAGATCTTCTATGTGTTCGTCTTTCTCTTTAGAACAATCACATTCGTGTCCGCATTCACATTTTACTCTATCTCGTAGCTTTTCATCTTCTCTCATTACTTCATTCATTATTTTTTGAAATTCTTTAAAATCCATAATTTTCCTCCTTAATCTAACTGGTCCCAAATCGTATCATTATATTCTTTAATATTTGACTTATAAAACATAGAGTTAATAAAATTATAAACGCTTTCCCATTCAGTAAAAGTGCGTTCACATTCTGGCTCTTTTACAAAATCCATAAACGAAGCATAATGACGGGGCGATTCTACAAAACAGTCAAGAATATAAGAAGTAATACCCGCACCGTCGCCAACAGCGTCTTCTACAATATTTACTAAATTATAATACGAGCACTCATCACTTACAGTAAATAGCCCACTATCATCTATTGCCCGAAGCCCCTTATAAATCTCTTCCAACTCCATCATTATTTTAATATAAGTTTCTTTATTCACCTTTCTACCCCCTCTCTAATTTCTTCATCTGTGTACAGTGGTATAACTCTTTGAATAAAATCCCATACATCGCCGGCATCTTCAAAAGTATAACCAACCTCAGTTTCTCTTTCTTCTGACCTCAAATAAAGAGTATCGGCTTTTGTGCTTACTCCATTGTTTTCATCATACTTAAAAACCCACCATTCGCAAATGCCATGGTGGTCACCCGCAAGTTCGCCAAGAACACGAGCAACGCTTTCCATATAATAGAAAGGGTGATTATGACCATCAGCGAAATCAATTAGAGCGACTTTATCGACTTCGCCAACCATTTTTGAAAACCGTCTGGTGCGTTCAAGAATTTCACAAAATTGCTCCTTTTTAATAGGAGTCATACCAACAGACTCTATATTTTCCATTTTCATCATCCTCCAACAGTTTTATTACAACATCCAAATTTTTAATTTCACCATTTAAAATTTCAACATAATCAATTTCATCCCAAGTCCAATAACCATCACTCATTATTTCAATTAATTTGGGACGCTTCAACCATCTACAAAGTTGCTCACGGAACCATTTCAAGTCAGCAATATCAAGAACTGCTTCACTTCCGTCATAACTTTCTTCATATTTATCTTCCAGATATGCTAAAGTTATTCTACGAAACTCCCAAAATTTACGCCAATAACACACATCATAATAAATATCACTACCGCCAATATCTGACATTCTAATTTCTTTACCATTGTGCTCTAAATAAATTCCATTATCGAGTCCCATTATTATTCCTCCTCGTCATCGAGATAATCATCATAATACTCATCAGGATATTCACCACCTGCAATCGCTTCACGAATATCACACCAATCTGAATAATCATAAATTGCAGTTTTTACTCCATCTTCCTTAGCATCAGCAATAACTTCGCTAATTTCTACTACTCCACCGCAACAAGCACAAATTATTTCATCCTTGTAAGCGATGCCGGCGCAGAAAATAGGAGATTCATCACCTCCATCATAAAATACAACCTGAGTAGGAATATCATAATAAGTTTTCATTGTTTTTTCTCCTTTCATTTTTAAGCGGTTTCTTTTTTATTTTCTATATATATTATATCATATTTTTATAAAAAAGTCAAATTAAAAAAAGACTTCTACTAAACAAACAGAAGTCTTTTTACATTATTTACTTAAAGAAATCCCCAACATTATCCAATAGAATTAAACAAAACATTATAATGGCAAGAATCCAAATTAAAATTCCAATTATACCCATTAGTATTCATCCTTTTCTTTATTATGTTTAAGTTGTTTTAAATGTTGGTCTTTGCTCTTATCTTCAAGACTATTATAAATAGTAATACCGATACTTGCTAAAAAAAGAAGCAAAACAACAATTATAATAGTGGCTAATGCTCCAAAAATCCAATCAAGCAGTCCCATTTAATTTACTCCTCCTCATTTAGATATTTATTTGTTTTTAACAGTATCAGCTCATTATCTGTCAAGGTGTAATTACTTGGGTAGGCGGTATATGCTTCTTCGCGTCTATTTGAACAAGCAGTACATTCACAACGATTGGAAGAACTTGTTGTATTGCTACGAAATGGACAATTATAGTTAAAGCAATCTATCATACTACCTTCCGATACCTATTCTTTACTTTCAACTTCATTGTCAATCTCCTTTCTAAATTCAAGCCAATCATCAACAGCGTCATGAAATTCTTTCTCAATTTCTTTTGCTGAGTCGCTTTCAAAAGTGACTAAATCACCATTCGCATTTTCAATTTTGCCATAAAGAACTTTGTCTTCAGCTTCGAAATGAATTAGTGTGTAGTAACCTTTGTATGTAAGTAAATTTGGGACATCAGTTTGTTCAACTTGTTTTTGAGTAAAAACATTCATATTTATAAACTTCACTCCATTACACATTCTAAAATATCTAATTAGCTCAAGAAGCAATGTCAGATATTATAGTATCCTCTTCTCTTATTTTAGTCTTTCTCGTCCATCTTTGCCCCACAGTTGGGGCAGTAACTGTGTGCATAATCGTCTATATCGTTGTCGGGATGCAAACAGCAACTACACACCCTATCGTGAAAATATCCTGTATCCCAATGCCCGTGCCAAACGGGCACAACATCAGCAATGGGCGTGCGGTAAATAATGTTCCGAACAAGTTCTTTGGCGGTCGCAATCGTAATGGCGCCTTTTTCATCCTCCGGCGCATCTGGTCGTATCAATGAAAGTGCTACTTCTCTATCGATATATTCAGCCATTTTTCAATACCTCCGTCCATTTTCGCGCCACAATTTGGGCAGTAATTAGATCTGTCGTTGAAAGGATAACCATCAATATAGCCACAATTTGAGCAAACAAATACCCACTCATAACCGTGATGATTTTTGCTAATCCATCGCCCATGCACTACTGGAACAACATCAACAGTAGGAAAACTTTCAATATCACACTTTACAGTAAAATATCTATTCGTTCCCCTCATATAGTCAAGAAATGCTTGCTTGTCAATATATTCAGCCACTATTTATGCCTCCTTACTCAAGATTTATCATAAACGAATTGTCTTCGCCGAGAACTGTTTTCGGAAGAACGCCTTCCCATTGTTTTATGTAATAATATTTAACGAGGTTGGGCGTGAGGGATTCCGCAATACGCTTATTCATTTCGGCTTCCTTTTCGCCAGCATAGAGAGCGGCTTCTGCCTGAATTTTTGTTACTTCAAGCTCTGCGTTCGCAGCGATAACATCCTGCTCTGCTTTTGCTTTTGCACTGATAACAGCACGGTCTGCCGCGGCCTGTTCTTCCATAGTTTTCTGTGCTTGTTCGGTTTCTGCCGCAAGCTTATTCTGCGATGCCACTTGTTTTCTTTCAACAGCATCGGTAAATTCATCGGTAAAGTCTATATCCTCAACAGAAATCGAAATGATATTAATACCATACGCAGCAGCATCGTCGGTAAGGCGAGTAAGAATTTCATCAGAAAGCTCGCCACGCTTTGCAACGAGGTTTTCTGCACTGTATTCGGCAACTACCGCTTTTACATTTTCAAGGATTCGCGGCAACACAACGCTTTCATAATAATTTACGCCAACGGTTTTATACAGCTCTTGCGCGGTTGCTTGGTCGATGCAAAAATTGACGGCAAGACTGACTTTAACCTGCTGTATGTCTTTAGAAAAAGTATCGGTTTCAACACTAACTTTCTGCGTGCGATTATCAAGTTTAACGATTTTCTGCCACGGTGCAATCACATGAACGCCGGCACTGACAGTATTAGGCTCGACTTTCCCAAAGGTAGTAAGAATTCCTGTATAGCCGGTAGGAACAGTTTTAATCATTGAGAACGCGAGAATAATTGCAACAATTAGCCCAACTACACTACCAATAATATGTCCCCATCTAAATTCATCCATTTTTTCATCATAAAAAAATTTAATCATTAGTTAATTCTCCTTTTATTTTTGTTATTAGTTTTCTTTTTCCTTAAAACTTATCAGTTAAAATGTTCATGTTCTTTATTGCTTAATTTCTTTAGTATTTTTTGAACCTCATCAATTTTATTGTTAATTAACAGTACAAACATTAAAAGTGCTATGTGACATATGCCAAAAGTTATCAGAATAATGATACACAGTTCCTCATTGCTCATTTATTATTCTCCTTTACATCTCTAAATCTAATTTCTTTAGTATTTTGAACTTCGTAGAGATTTGGAAGACCCATTTCAAGATAACAGCCTTGGCATAATGTAAACTGGCATCTTTCGTGAGAAACGCTCAAACAAGGGGTTCCTATATCCAAAGGAAAAGCAGGGCAAGGATTATGTATATTTTCTATTCTGATAGCATAAGCATTAAGTCCACAATCTGCTCCGCATTTATCACAAAACACTTTAACCATTATTAATTCTCCTCCAATTTCTTAATAATATCTCCGCCAAAAGCATTTTTGGTAAGAGTTATAAACTCCTCCACTGTCATCTCACCCTTAAGGTCAACATTGTGGTATTTTGCGAACTGTTGTCTGCCCATAAGGCACGAGCCTGTTAGCTTGTGATGCCATCCGAAAAAATCTTTGGTGGGATATTTAACGCCCTTTTTGTGGCATTTCCAAAATGCCGCTATACGCTCTTCAATGGGCATATCGTTAAAAAGCTTACTCTGCAATGTGGTATTCGCTTCTGCAAGTGTTTTTCCGTGAGCAAAATATCTGCCCTCCTTGACTATATAGCACGGCGTTTCGGTCAAATCGCTATTTACAATCGTCCCTTTTGCGGTATTTTTATGTATATGACTTATGGTGGTAGGGATACCGCCTACTATATATACTTGTTTCCCATTTATACTATTTAAGCTATTGTTATAATTTAAAATGCCGCCATAAAAAGAACCAGCCCCAAAGCCAGAACCTAAATTACGGTCAGAACTTATACCACAACCCTGGCCACGACCGTAACCATAGTTCATGCGACTACCATAACCTGAACTGCAACCCTCACCATAACCTGTGCCATCACCGTAGCCTGCACTGTCACCTGAACCTGAGCCTGAACCATCGCAATAACTGAAGCCATAACCACTGCCACAGCCTGCACCGTTACCATAGTTATAGCTTATAAATTCCAAAACTCTTAACTCTTCCATTCGCTCACACTCTCTATGCTCTCTATAGCCTTAGTAGTGCAAGGAATAATCTCAATCGCGTCCAGCACTTCAAGGCTGTCAATCATCATTGTAAATTTACACTCTTTCGGTTTAGTCGTGCCCTCTGCCGCAAGCTGCAAAAGCGTTGCTGCTCCTTCCCAATACCAAAGACAACGCACATTACGCATTTTAATTTCTTGTCCATTTTTCCCCTCAATTTCGCCGTAAAACACTCCAGCTCTGTCGCACCTTACAATAAATTTCTGCTTTTCCATTTAATTTTCTCCTTTTCATTTATTTCTTCAATTCTGGCAAAATAACTCCAGCTACCATAATCAACCCACTGAACTTGTTTCTCTTTCGGGTCAAGCAGACTACGGAAATAAAACATATCAAATCCATGCATTTGAGCAAACTGTCTAAGAGCTATAAAAGCCAACTCTTTTGTCTCGAACTCTCCAAGCGACTGCACACACTCATCATTAAACAATCCATTATAAATATCAATCTTCCACATTATATCCCTTCTTTCTTAAGCCCATTCTTCCAACCAAAAATTCTTATCAATCGTGGAAATTCGTTTTGCTTTTTCTGGTAACGGTCGCACGTTTTGTTCCAAATTAAATTCTGCGATTTGTTCATAGGTTAGTTCATCTTTTTTAAGAGTTTCCTTCCATTCTGCCAAATCACTTTGAATAGCTTCGCCGTACCAATTCCAATTATCTACGCCCGCGTTAATCAAAGCATTAAGTTCATAGTGATCTGCCAAAAGTCTAATGAGGTCATCGTGCCGAATGCTGTAAAATTCGTTCATATTTTTTCCTCTCCTTTATTCTTTCTATATATATTATATCATATTTTTATAAAAAAATCAAATTAAAAAAGACTGACTATTAAACATAGCCAGTCTAATTTTTACATTTGCTCTTCTTTTGTTTGCTGACTAATAAAGGTATAAATCATTTGATAAGCTTGGTCAGTAAAAGCTTCTAACAAGCATAATATATTTATAATAGGAATTATACTTACAATAGAAAATACTAAAAAGAACACAATAATTAAATAAAAGTTAATTTTATACCCAAATCCATCTTTATTCTTAATAACTGCTTGGTTGATTTGGCAAAAATAAATTGTCAAAAAAGCAGAGAAGCTAACAATCCAAACCAATAAATAGCCCCACCAAGGTATTGCTCCCATTATTTTGCCTCCCTATCATAATGATTTACCAAAGACAGCAACTTAATTAAGTCTTGTGGAATATCATATTTTTTAATCCAATTTTCAAAACCAGATTCATAATATCTCATATGAAAATTGATAAGCCAAGCTTCAAGCAATAACTTCTCTTCATGGCACCTTAAATAAACATTATTATCATAAGCTAAAACTAAATATGCTCCATAATTAGCGTGTCCATAGTAGTGAGCATCTTTAGTTTCTTCTCCACGACAATTAGTAAAGGTCTTTGTAAAATATTTGCCAATGTCATGAAAATAAAGCATTCTATTAATTATAACAGAACAATTATCTTCTGATGCAAGTCTAAAAGCTTCATGCATATGGTCATATATGGATTTAGAATGATGTATATTATCATGCTCCATACCCATGAACTGAACTTGAATATCTTCCAAATCTATTTCAAGATTATCTTCCTGTTTAATTTCAATATAATCCCAGCCCTCATAAAACATAGGAGTTTCAAACTGCATAAGCATTCTTTTGATAACACGGGCATCAACTTTTCTTTCTCTTAACGCTCTTCTGCGGTCAATGGTTTCCAATGAAGTTGCCATTATGATGCATTGAGTTTCCACTGAATTACCATATTTAGCCTTAATATCCTTTAAAAGAGCAACCCGATGTTTCATAGAAATATTAGTCGCATTATACCAGACAGTTTTACCAGTTGCAAGTCCTTCAAGAGTACGCTTCCGCATTATCAAGAAAACTTTTTTCGGAGAGTCCTGAATCGATGCGTCACCGTAAAGTTCTTCTCGAATTTCATCTGAAGATACTACAATATCATCGGGCTGTTTATTATGTTCGATATAGTAGTCTTTACCTGAATAAGGCAGACCAACCATCATTATAAACATCGCTTACTCCTCCTTTTTCCCAGCTACATACCAACCATCATAACGACCATTCCGCAAAATAATGCGAAGACCATCTTTAAATTCAAAATAACAAACATTTTCATCTTCTGCACTACGAATTACCTTAAACCACTTATTTGCTTTCTCAATAAATTCTTTCATTTTACTTCTCCTTGCTCGTAAGCCATATTATCATATAACCAAAAACCGAGAGGAGCGTCAGCCCGCCGAAAAGTAAAAAAATACCCCATAACACTCTCAGACAACTATAAAAGTCCATTATAACGCTCCTCTCTCATATCCTTTTTACACTATTATTATAACATAATTTTAGAATTTTTTCAAATTTTATTTGTCAATTGGAAATTTTGCTTCCCAAGAATTATAACAATTACCATCGCACCTAAAAATTTCATAACGACCTTTTGCAGTTTGGCAACTTTCATCAAGTCTTATTGAGCACCAGTCATCACCATTGTATTTAGCTACAATTTCTCTAATTTTATTTAAGTGCTCATCATTCATTTTATGAACACGAATCCACTCATTAACTTCTTCATCATCGGATTCTTGAAGCGTTTTGAAAGTAATTTGTGCGAATCCCATTCTGTTAAAATTATCAGCATTCAAAAAATTAAACTCATCAGTAAGAATTATCACTAAACGGTGCATTGGGATGTCATAATCACAATTATTAATACTCCAATTCCAAGCTCTTAAATAATCCCGACTGTTTGTGATAGAATAAGATACTGTGTGGATACGATTATGACAATTCACCAGCATTGGCTCGCAATTATAATTATGCGTAGTAAGTTCAATTGGAATCCCTTCTGGAACTGTTTCACAAACAGCCTCAATGAATCTGCGGTTTTGTGTAGGGTCGGCTTCTCCCGTAATCACAACATAATCTATATCTCCTTGCTCACAGCGGGCTATCAACTTTTTCTGCCATTCTTTATAATCATCCGCAAATAAATTCTCAAATTGATAGTTGTGCTTCTTTCCACGAGCACAACAAAAGGGGCAATTATATACGCACTTTTGATAAGGCATTACAACCTGCAAGTTAATTCCCATTAGCTTTTCCTCCTAACATAATTATAAATATCAATCGTCCGCTCATCAATGGCAGTTAAATAGTCTTCATTAACAGAAATTGCTTTGCTCAATTCCTTAATTTTCTTATCATAGCGGTCTAATCTTAATTTAAGTCCAATAACCAGTCCAAAAAACGCTCCCATTAAAATAGCACACATAAATAAAATCACAACTATTACTGCCACTAAAATTCCTCCTCAATAAGAAGCATAATCGCAAATTACAGGTTGGCTGTAATCATAATGTCTAAATCCAAAATTCCCTGAATGGACATCCCGCAAACCAATTTCATCGCACCAATCAAGAAACTCATTTCCATATTTAGTTCCAAGATAAACTTCTACACTATCAGAATCGCCATAGTTAAAGCTATCAATCGCATCATCAAGTTCTTCTCCCTCAAGACCATCTTCTTCATACATAGCTTCAATAGTTTGATAGCAGATGCTTGCATTTTGGTCTTCATCAACATCAATGCGTTCCATAAGCAACATTGGAATACCACGATAGTCAGGAAGTTTATAACATTTTGCAAATCTTTCTTCATATCCAGCTTCAACCGCTTGTTGATAAGTATCAAACTCATTCTGGTTGAAATCTACACTTCGTCCATTCAAAAAATTGGCAGGAATTTTCAAAACATAGTCAGACTCATCAGTCAGAAAAACAATACGACACCAGCCACGAACCATAGTCCAACCGCTCTTTTCTTCGGGGAAAAATTCAAAGGCGGGATGGGAAGAAGTTCCATAAGTAGATTGACATACTAAATCACCTTTATCATTATAAAACCCGTTTGCTGACTGCTTCGCATAAGCACTTTCCCACGAAAGGAAATCACTACGGATTTTATCATTTTCATGACATTCCCCCGAATAAGGCATTTGAAAAGTATCCAGCATAGTATCAATGATGGTGTGGAAAATTTCACTCTCTCTCTTAAAATCAATAGCCATTAAAACGACTTCCTTTCTTTATTTTCTATATATATTATAGCACAATTCTAAAAAAAAGTCAAATTAAAAAAGACACTTATATCTCTATAAGTGTCCTAAATAAATTTTATTTAATTAAAATTTTCTCCCACTGTCCCGCTGTAAATTTTTTCAAATATTCAGCAGGGAGCAGATTAGGATTTTTCCAATTAAGCCAAATATAATTTTGAACATAAGCTGAACGCAAAAGTGGAATTTGATTCATAAGAATTTGAATTTGTTCTCCTGTCCAATTCCGCCATTCATTTTTAGATAGTATACTTATAGATGATAATCCTGCTTTGCATTGAAATCCCACATTAGACATTGCCCAAATAAGTTTATCAAGAGCTTCCTCATAATCAGGACAATAAGTGAGAAACTCATCAACCTCATTATCCAAAATAATTTGAATTAGCTTTTTCTTTGTAATAACATTATTGTTTCTCAAATAATGAGCTTTAACATATTCGGGGGATTTAATTTTAACACGGTGTCCAAATTTATCTCTTACAACATAACCTTCTTCATCCCAAGGAAGTTCTTTTGCCGCCTGCGCACATTCTTCATAAGAAGACAGTTTTTTTACTTTTGGCTTAAGCACATCAAATGGATAATCCCAAGACGGAAGTTCAGTAAGGTCTGCGTTTTCAACAGAGCACAAAAAATAAAGTTGCGGTTTAGGATATTCAATTACAACACGAGTATAAGGAGAAACAAGTTCAAAATTATAAGTAAAAGAACGACAAAAATTCTGTTCTTTATATCCTTGCTGGCGCATCGCATAATTTATAAGTTCTTGATAGTTTTTGAAAGGACAATTTACATCTTCAAGTAGAGGAGCATCCTCCGCGTCAATAGTTTTAGAAGTTGCCCAACGCCATTTATTCTGGTACTTATCCCACCAAGCAGAAACAAGCGACCCGTCAATTTTTTCAGATACTACTGCGGATGCCCAATCAATTTTAACATCGCAATTAGGTTCGTCCGCATTAAAGAATTTCTTGAAGGCATAGCGGGCAACCGTCCAATCCGTGGAGTCAAGAATAACTCCACGGCACTCTTTTACAATTTCATTGGTAAAGTCAGAAGAAAGCTGATTGTAATAAAATAGAACAAACTGGTCTTTTTTACGAATTTTAAGATTGTAAGGGTCAGCAGTTAATTTGGTTTCCCAATCGGGATTTTTTTTAATGAATTTAATCAGTTCCATTTTATTACCTTCTTTCTTTTTTATTAAGGAAGCTGAAGAATCCACTTAGTATCATCAAGTACCTGCTTCCAAGAATTCATATCGCTTTCGCCTCTTAACCATCCCTAAACATCTCGAATGGTTTTTGTAGTGGTTGATTTCAATTCATTCTCTTTCTGTTTAATTGCTTCTTTTCTTTCAGCTCTTTCTTTTTCCATTTTTTTAGAAAAATAATAATTCTGATTATTACCGCAATAAGCATTCATTGTATCTGCAAATTCCCTATTGCCAAGCTGTCTTTTAAGAACACAAAGGGCGAAACCTGCTTCACGGCTATAAGCATCACCCTCAATCGCTTTAACGGTAGTAAAGTCATAATCATTCCACCAAATTGTAGTAGTGCGAGCAGTATCATTATAAACAACTTTTTTGAAGCTTACAATTTTTGAACTTTTAGGACTTTCTACAAGAGTTGCTTTTACAATTGTTTTACACCGAATATCTTTTTTCGGATTGCTTTTAGAACGAGAATACAAATAAACAGGAGTAGTATATTTATCTCCCTCTGCGGTTTCAATCATATAATATTTATTTGATTCAAAATGAACATTATCATTTATCATATACAGATAAGGCTTATTATTTCCTTTGAAATGAACTTCTACAAAATATTTACTCATTTTTATTCGTCTCCTTCTCCTTCTCCCTCATACAGCGTGAAACCATGCATACTGTAGTCTTCATCTTGCCACATTTTAATTTCTTCAATCTCTTCATGCCCATAATCTTTCAAAACCTCATCAAGAGCCTCCCCATAAGATTTTGCAGGAATTACACAATGAGTGCAATGAAGCTCAGTGTCGCCAAACCACCATTTAATTTTAATGTGATACCATTCCATTGAAATCGCTCCTTTTCTTTTTTTCTATAATAATTATATCATATTTTAAATAAAAAATCAAATTTCTTTTTTTGTAGATAAGGTTTTTAGCATGACCAACTCTGCGGACGACACAATTTTTAATGACTCTTCATCAGTTAAGTTTAATGGGAAAGAACCTTGTTCTTTCATATTCCAATAATAACAGTTTGCAAGAACACGCGCCTTGTGCATTGGGCAAATATTAGTAGAACGACTATCAACTGTCCCGCTCTCCTGATAATTCCAGCCCGCGCAATCCATACAGCCAGAAGCAATTGGACAATTAAAACATTCATCAGAACTTTTTGTTCGACGATTAACTTTTTTCAACATTTCTCCAATTAATCGCTGTTCTTTAGTTGAATAAAGTCCTTCTTGGGCACTTCCGATTATAAGCGGTGGCACGCTATTCCCTAAAGAGCTGGGCATAAAACGCAGACAAGGGTAAGCAATTCCTTGCGTATCAAAAGCCAACATTTCACCTTGCCCGCCACAATTATTTTGAAGGTCAAAAGATGGGATTGGTTTGCCGATGAAATTCATAAAGAAATTAGTATGAATTTCTCGTTTCTCATTTAATAATCTATCTGCAAATTTCTTTAAATTATCATAATAAATGCGGGCATGCTCATAAGTCCATTTTGGTTCAAAAGCTGGGTTCCCGTTAATTTCATAATAATTTTCTTTCAAAAAAAAGTCTAAAATACTTCCCATTTTATTTATATTTTCTGGAGCTAAAGTTATTTTAGTTGATAAGGATTTATCGCCATATTTCGCCTTATGAGCTACACTTGCAGAATAAGCTCGTGCAAAACTACCTTTCCCGTCATGGTCTTTTCGGCACTCATCGTGAATTTCTTGCGGGCCGTCAAGAGTAATTGAAAAAGAAGTTTTGTGTCCCCATTTTTTTAAGTATTCTTGAAAATCTTGATTAAAATAATTTAATCCATTAGAGCATATTGACGCCCGCCATGTGAGTCCCCATGGATGATGAAGTTCAATGCAACGCTCCATGAAATAGGAATTGATAAAATCCATTATTGGAACATTTAGAAGTGGCTCACCACCAATGTAGTCTAAAATAAGAGCTTTTGTGGAATGGTTAATGATAGAGTTAGGGTCATTTTTATCCCATAAATCAAACAATAAATCAACACAGGCGCGGGCGGTCTCTTTTGTCATCATATTCGTTTTTTTGTTAATTTGATAACAGTTATGAACTGCTAAATTATTTGCAAAATAGTTTCCTGTATCTGTTTCAATATTATAAACAGTAAAATTACCTTTTACTTTTTTTAGCTCAGTAATAAGAACACCCATAGGAGAAGATGTAGAAGCTCCATAGTAAATCATATAGGTTTTATAAGGCTTGCATTTACTAACTTCTTCCCATTGATATGTGCCGCCCGCGTCATAACTCACCAGAATACGATGATTACCTGTAATTTTTATTACATGACCATCCGCAGTAGTTAAATGATAAAGACTATTTACTTCTCTCTTAAAACAAGCCTTAACTAGTGCTAATTGTTGAATTAGTTTCCAATCCCCATTTATTAAAGAAAGGTTGAAGCCCATAACATTGTCTCCAACCTTTATATCTCTAATTTCTTTATAATTGAAATCGCTCATTAAAATTGTTGTATCACCTGTCAGGCAATACGAGCACTTTAAATTACAACTATCAGTAATTTGAAAAGTAATTGAGCGAGTTTTTAATGTGGGACTGGGATAAAGCGCATGAATATATTCTGAATATTCATTATTCCAGCCTAATTTCATTTTATTTTACCTCATAAAAAATAATTTCCTGATTACTAAAATTAAATTCATAATCATAATCTTTCCCTTCAAGTTCTGGCGGACAGCTTGCCTTGGATACTTCTCGCTTTGCTCTTTCAAGCTCAGTAAATCTTTCCTCAGCTTCTGCCATATACACCTTCAATGCTCCAATATTGATGGAGTCTTGACAATTAATAAAGGTGAGAATATCTTTTATAGCTTGATATTCAAAAAATTCTTTTTCAACTTTACGGCACTCTTCATCAGTAAGTTTAATTTTAATAGGTTTCAATTTTATCTCTCCTTTATTCCATAAATAGTTTTTACTTGTTCAAAATTAGATTGGTCGCTTGCCAATCTTTTAAATAACTCTCGTCCCATATCATAATAGGGAGAATCGTCTGCGTGAAGCAGATTATATTGCGAAAGATAGGATAAAAGTTGTCTTCGTAATTCAAATTGACACAGCCATATTATTGTCGTTTGATTTGTAGGAATTTCTACAATTTTTTTTAAGTAATCAATTATTTTATTGAAATCTTCCTTATTTGTATATTGAAATTTTCCAAAACAACAGAAAGCAATTAAAATGTCTTTATTGATAATTACTTGATTGGTATTTTGTTCAATTTCATTAAGCCATTCTTGAGCTTCATTTATATCATCGTTAAAATCATCAGTTGAAATAATTTTATTGTGGGTATAATTTTGAAAAATTGATTTAATTAACTGGTACATTTTAATTGTTTCCCTCCTTTTTTATTGTGGAGCTATTGTTTCACTTTTCGCGAGTCCTGTGCAGCCTCCTCGACAAGCGTTAGCACAAGCTTTAGAACAAGTTTCTTTGCAGCCTCCAGAACAAGAACTGGCACAAGCGGTATCACGACAAGAAATGCATTTCGCACTTCCTTGACAACCATTTTTACAGCTATCTGAACAGCTACCCTCACAACTTTGTCCGCAACTATTACTGCACCATGTATAACAATTATCTGAGCAGCTATCTCCGCAACTTCCGCTACAACTATTCGAACAAACACCACCACATTTCCCTGAGCAAGAGCCTGAACACTGTCCCGTGCATCCATCACCACAAGTTGATTTACAATCAGCTGAACATCCCGCAGTACAATTTGAATTACAAGTTTCAACTCTATGAACATTGCGGTTTTCACTAATCCAAGTTAATTGGTCAGATAATTTCTTTAAGGAGTTAATTACTTCAACTGTTTTACCTTGTGCTAACTTTTCCCCAATATCATCTAAACTAATATTTGAACCTAAATAATAAAGCGAAAAATACTCTTGAAGTTCTTCAAAAATTTTTTGCGGGAGATTAGCCTTTACAGTAGAATTTTTTGCAATTGCAATTTCTCCATTATTCGCAATTTCAGCTTTCCCAATTGCCTTTAATTCTTGATTAAGTTGTGTTAATAAACCTAAAATTTCTTGGTCTCCGCTACCAATAAAATCAAGTGCTTCAACCGTATTAAACTGTTCCAGACTCATTAGTTTCCACCTCAATTATTAATGACCCAATGGGCAAAATATTTGATTTTTCCGAAAAAACACCTTTGTTGTAAATATAAACACAAGGAACATCAGAATTAAAATAAGATAAATCAATTCGATTTGCTTTTAGTTCTTTTTTTGTCCCATAATCACCAATATAAAATTCACGGTCATTATGATGAAGCAAATCATTTTCTGACTTATTAACAACTAGACGATAGCCTAATTCATAAGGCTACAAAGTGCCATCTTCTGGAATAGTCTGACCACGGCGTAATTGAACTAAATTTGCCATTTAACCACCTTTCCTTTTTCTATAATAATTATATCACAATTTTAATAAAAAATCAAATTTACACATTGATAAGCTCGCCAATATAGTCTCTCATTGACTTCATAAAAAAAGCTTCAATTTTAATAGTATCTAAGGCATTAATTGCCTATTCATGCCACATACCACGAGTGTATTTTTTATAATCGCCATCAATTAACGGATGCTCTAAAGGATACATAATATTTGCTGGTTTAGATAATTGAATATTTGCATAGGACTTATACTAATTAACATCTGCTGAATTAAAAGCATCAGCCAATTTAAATAACATAGAAGATAATGGAACATAGTATCCACTTAAATAAAAAATATGCACTGCTTTAACATTACCAGAACTTTTACTATCATCAATTCTCACACCATCAAAGGCAAAATTAGCTATATCGGTCGCAATATGACTTTTTACTACTTCAGTCAAATCATCGCCATAAGCTCCATTAATTGTATTCATAATTGCCGTAATAAATTCATCATCTGACTAAGTTAGCTTACGATAAGTTCCTAATGTCATTGGGTCGCCCGCGGTCATACCACGATAATCTTTATCATTAATTGACCGCAATAAGTAGTCTTTATCAGATATATATAAATGATAACCTTCTTTGATAGAAGAGAGCTACCCAAGTATCTTATCTAATCCGGCAATAGCTTTGTCATTACTTATATAATCATTGCCAGTGGAATAAGCTTTATCAAGGATTTCCTATAATTGTGCTTCATCCATCTCACCTTGCCAAATTATAAAGTCATTATCTGCTTTCTTACCGTGCTAGCCCACATGAGTAGCAGAAACCTTAAAACCTTTTCCCTTTAAACCTCTACCAAGTTCTTGTGTTGCAATATTTTCTAAATATTCTGTAATTGAACCACCTAAAGCATGATTAATTTGCCATACTTTTGAAAAGCTATATCCATTATCATCTTTGTTAATTTTCTTTTTCTATTTCATTTCTTTTACTAATGTTTTTAAGGCTGTCATATGTTTAGAAATATCATAATTCTTCATTAAAAAATTAAATAAAGGGCTATTCTATATCGGCCCTTGAGTTTCTAATTCTTTAAGAATATGTAAATAAGTTTTATCACCGTCTCCTTTAATCGCAGCCGCATTTAGCATAAAACGGAGTCCATTTTCAATGACCTATGGCCAATTTTTCTCTACTTGCTGAGTGATCTACTCAACACCTTTTTTTATGTCTAAATTTTCTGTAATTTCTCTAATATATTGGACAATTGCCTTATGTAAATAATCAGCAAATAAGCGTGAAATGTTGGGCGTAAATTGGGAGTCTGGTCCATAATGCTAAAGCTATTTTCTTAAACGCCGTAAATCATCTTCAAAAGCAAATTTTTCATTAAATAAGACTGTTAAAATATTACTAAAATTTTGCCCCTTAAAACGGTCAAGAGTGCTCTAAAACGACAAATTATAGTCTGAACCAAAAGTAAAAGTTAAAAATGCTTCTTCTTTTTCTCTTTCTTGTTCAGCCAACGCCCGCAAAGCAATTACAGAGGAACTTTTTCCATCATTTTTTTTGTTTCCAGTATTTGCATAGGATATATAATCATGAAGTTTTGAATTAATTTGCCTTCCTAAATGTTGAGCAAACTTATTTGGGTTTTGCTCTAAATTACGATAATAAACATAGTTGCCTAATTCATCATCGTTCATATAAGAAAAAGTTCCGACTTTTCCTTTTCTTCCTAAGACAGTTAAACTACCGCCTTTTGCTCCTTCTTCAACTTTTGCCATTTTCTCACCTCTCTAAATCTAAGTAAAAAAAGACAGAAGAACTCAATTGTTCTTCTGCCAATTC
Organism: uncultured Bacilli bacterium; assembly: GCA_934168325.1. Lineage (GTDB taxonomy): Bacteria > Bacillota_I > Bacilli_A > RFN20 > CAG-826 > Onthovivens. Next base: position 103,626 of record CAKPNG010000001.1, on the reverse strand, counting down.
TCATAAGGGGATGGTAAAGACCAGTCCCATGCTCCTTCTTTAACTCCATACACCGTATTAAATCTACATTCACCTTTGGAATTAGCCCAAAAATAAATAAAATCAGCGGGAAGCGTTCTACCAACATCAAAATAGCCTGCTTTTTCAAGTGCCCACCGCATAAAAATATCTTTAGCCAATTTAAGCTGAAGGTCATTAACTGGTGCATATTTGTCCCAAGCGAAGTGCCCAGGATAGGTTATAACATCCGTTAAGGTAGATCCCCAGTCTCCACAGTCTAAATGGTTAAAAATTGTCCAAGCAACTGCTGATTGGAACTCAAGCGATTCTCCGCCACCCTCTACCCAAATAATTTTTGCTAAACATTCAATATCAGCCTTATGCTCGTCAGCCAAAGCTAAAATGTTTTCGCGGTCTTCATTAGAAACTAAAACTTCAATTTCATCTGAAAACATAGAATATTCTGATTCTTTTAATGTAATTACAATTTCTTTTTGTTTCGGAATAAGTTTAACTGTTCTATCTATGATGTTAGTTGTTGTGGCCGAGGTCTCAACAGAACAGCAACGGATGCACAGCAGAGTTAAGATAACAGCAAAAAATATTTTTGTTGCTCTACTCAATTAAACGACTCCTTTTCAATATTTTATAAAGTAATTATAGCATAAGTCCAAAGAAAAGTCAAATTTTATGCGTCGCTTCTTGGCTTATGCTCTAAATTTAAGTAAAAAAATAGAGCAGTAAATATAAAAATTTACTGCTCCTTGAGAATTAAACCATTAAAACTTAATAGAGTTCAACAGAAGTATTACCGTGAAGAACTTTAAAAATAGCGTGCTCAAAAATAACTTCTGCACCAGTGTTAGGATTTACTTCACCGCCCACAGGCTTAGAAGTAGAAATAGAAGGAGTCTTATTTTCAGCTACCTGAGAACCATCCAAAGTCAGTTCATAAAAAGTCAGAGCAGAGCCTTTTCCGGTAATTTTCAGCACAATATCATCATAAGACTGCTGTTTTGCATAATCTATTACAAAACTATCCACAATTTTTCCATCTTTCTTTACATAGAAAGTATATACATCAGTTTCATTCATTCTAAGATTAAAGAACTCGGCAAGGTCATAAGCATTTTTACCCAGATTTACCTCATAAGAATAGCTATCAGCGATAATGGGCGAGCCATAGAAACCAAATTTAATAGTTTTTGCTTTCTTATCTACATTGAAATAGTTAGAAAGATTAACACTATTCTGGCCCGCGGCGACGCTCATTACGAGCTTATCAGTAGGATTAAGTTCAATAGAGAGTTTTTTCCCTTCAATTGCTCTAAACGCGGACTTTGCAATACAAGTTGCGCCATAATCAACATCAGAACCAAGATAACCCTCTTTATAACTACGATAGTCAGAATAACCCTTATCACCAAGTTTAAGCACATAATCATACTGAGCCGCGGATTTCACATTCTCATAATCAAAAAATACTACATCACGAATAACAATTTGCTTACCAGTAGAAAGACGATTACCACTCTCTACATCAGTAGCTCTAATTTCAAAATTACCCTGAATAAAAGAAGCTCCATAGTTCGCATTTACAGTAAATTCCGCAATATACAGATACTGTTCAGGAACAATTTGATAGGTTTTTTTGTTCTGTTTGCCAAGGGTTTTCGCCATTTCTTTTGCGTCTTCCCAAGTCAAGCCTTTAGTACTGGGGTCATCCATAGGTTGTCTTGCCTCAAGAAGGCAATAAGTAGGATAATAACCAGGATATTCCATTGTCTCAGGATTAAAATCTACAAGACGAGCAGTCATTCCATCTGCAATAAGTTCAATATTTTTAAGCTCTTTATAATTATAGCAAATTGGAACATAGAACTTACCGCCATCGTTGCTCTGAGCAATGAAGGTATTTTCGCCACTCTCATTAAAATCGCAATAATCTTCAAGCACTACCTTGCTCTGAACAGTAGGAACACCAGGTTTAAGCTCAAGTGCGGTCAGTGCAAAAGCATTGATACCAAGTGCCATTACCATAAGCACACTAAGAATTACAGAAATAATTTTCTTCATAAAATTTCTCCTTTTCATCATTTTAATTTATGTTTTGTCATTTGACAAAATGGTTGGGCTGGCTGGTGCTGGCCCAGCGTTTGACGGGTCAAAGCCGTCTGTCCTACCGTTGAACGACAGCCCAATAAAAAGGGCGGTTATAGACACCGCCCAAGCCGAACAGTAGTTTTACGAGTTCTTACTGTAGCCTCGTTATAGCTATAATTTCTTTTGGTGGGGAAGAAATAACCACCTTTTATTCGGACCTCTCTCGTCGTCCGCGATAAAACCTTATAAAACGTCTAAACGCTTATATCTCTCCTGTTTTTTACGGCAAAAATCAGCTGAATATAAGTCAGGCACATAACCGTAATATTTTTTAAGCCAATAAAAATATTAGAAAAGCAAAATCATTGGGCTGGCAGTCCAATTGCCCTCCTATTGAGTCTGTAATTGTCAATCCAGCGATGCACCTATGGGTAAAACTAATCTCACTCCCCTACGAGTGTAGCTTTGTCCCACGGACGGAGCGCCTATTGTCTTAGTGCCTATTAATGCTTGGCTACCAATGAGTGCATCTTTATCATGGAATGCACAAACCAGTGGGAGTCCCAATGAGAATTGAACTCATATTTTAACCGTGAAAAGGTTATATCCTTGCCATTAGATGATGGGACCGTATGGGTGCGGAGGTTATTACTGCCATAACTGATTTCAAGGTAATGACCCTTGCGAGACTCTTTTTCTCCATCTCCGCGATTTCTGAAAGTTCTTGTTATTTTTGACAGGGGAACTTTCAAAGCTGTCATGGCTAGAGGCCGTGGATTTGCACCGCGATTCCATCTTTTAGAGAGATGAGTCCTACTATTGAACGAACCTCCAATATTCCGGCTCTTTATTTTTCTAAAAAGAGCAAAAAAAATCCCAATAAAGAAAAAGATGCCCGCTCTGATAACCCAAAGAGCGGTTTAAGTTTTTAGGTTAAACCTAAAATTATAACCACAATCGTAGGCCTTCGCCTTACCTCACATAATCTTCTCTTATATTCAGCCAAAAGGAAGACAAGTCTGACCCTTGCCAACGTCTTGACAAAAGTTCTTGCCCTATGTTGCACTAGCAACAACAAACCTTTCGTCGATTGATTACGACAAACTTTCATCCACCATTCAGAAAAGTAAAGCAATTTATTTACCTATTAAATAGTCCCCCATTAAAATTCGGGAAGTCTTTGTCTTGGACTACTCGTACTTTGACCTCATCTTATACATTGAATTTCTTCAACTTCACGACAAACTCTCTTATTGGCTTTCCCAACGATTGCGGGCGATGCCACTCGACCGTCTTCTTGGGTTCAGCTTCAGCTATTCACTAAAGCTTCTATTGTGAGAGCGATGAGACAATGCTTTTAAGAGCGATTAGATTAGCACAATAACCCTGCACGGACCTCAGTTCAGCCTTGGTCTAGTCGGACAGCTCACGCCGTTTAACCTTAGTCTAATTGAAGTATCCCTCAAATCGACTTATGTATTGCGTCCCTATCGCGGACGGGGTTATTTCTTAGCACGATGGTATTCGTTCTTCACTAAGATACGTTATGATTATAACTTTAGGCTTAACGCGTTCCCATATTCTTTTACAAGTGAATATGGGAAATATCTTGGATAGATAAGGCGACTAATCACAACGCCGAAGGTTTCCACTCAAGGAGCAGGAAATTTAACACCTACAAATCGCTTCACTTATGAGGTCTTTAGGGATTCGAACATCCTATTTCTCTCGTGCCTGAGAGCGTTTTACCATTAAACTACCGGACCACCAGCAAATAGGAGGCTTTTTTACGTAGAAAACCTACCAGAAAACTACATCGCAAATAGCTCTCGATTCACTATTTGACATTTAACTGTTTGTGGTGGAGTTCCGGCAATCGGTAATCGAGACTTCACTGATGGAGGTTTAGAACAAAATCGGACTGTTGCCTAAGCTTTACAAGAGCTTTATCCTACCATTAAACTACTAAACCACAGCGAATGGTTATTTCTTGGACTGGGAAATACCCAAAGACCAGTTAAATTCGGAAATAACACCGAATATAGGAGTTTCCATCATCAATACACGATAATGAAAATGGTCGGATAAGGTAGAATTGAACTACCATAAAAGGCGCGACCTCTTTGTTCTCCCGTTGAACTATTATCCGATAAAATGGGCACTTTTTGAATAGAAAATATGCCCACAAGCTTCATTTTTATATAGTCAGGGCGAAGCCACCCCATGGAGGCAATAAAGAGACTTGAACTCTTGACCCTTTGATTAACAGTCAAATGCTACCACCAACTGAGCTATATTGCCATACTTTGTAGTTTTTATTCAGAACTACAAAACTGAGTTGATAGTTTACCGACTCTCAACAAGTCTCATCTTTTAGGCGGACTGTCCTTTTCCTTTATTCTTTCAAATACAATCATAGGCTTCACTCCTTTTCTAAAAGAACTGATGGTCGAAAACGTTGGACTCGAACCACTCTCTTTCATCCCAAATGAAAGGTGCTACCATTACACTACGTTCTCGAAATTTTTTGAATGTTTTTCTTGCCTTTTAAAAGAACCTTTTCCTTTCTTGGCGGGAACAAAAAAATGTTTTCGCTTAAATGCTAGATACTGTTGAAGTTCTTCACCAGTTTTCTTAAATATACGCTTATCCATTTTTCTGCTCCTTTCCAAGAAATAATGGGATAAAATAGGATTTATATAATTAAAAAATCTTACTAAAAGTGCGGACCGCTTTTATACTTCAAAGCATCATCTTTGTGTTTTATTCTAATCTCAATTTTAAGGGTAGGTTGAAAAACCTAATGGTAAGGCGAGAGGGATTCGAACCCTCACTTGATGGATTTTAAGTCCATTGTCTGCTGCCGTTGGACTACCGCCTCATTTTATTCTTTACTCCCAATAAACCCCATCATACATTGGTGCGAAAGTCTTTACTCGTCTATGAAATAGAACGCCCATTAGCCTTTCGGCTCCATTTGTCTCTTTAATATAGACATTAGCGCTGTCATAACTAATTGCTAAGCGTCCGCGAGGATTGGTCAATCTCTTGGCACAATCTTCAAGATATTTCATATCTACCGTATTAACTTCTACTCGTCCTTTACTTCCCACTACAACAAAAGTAGGCAAACCTATATCATTTAGTAGTGGTTTCGTGTCAAGAACTTTTCCGCACCAATTCATATGATATTCATTATGAATGTCCGTAATTATTAAATGTGTCTTTACCTTTACTTCGTGCATAGTTTATCCTTTCTTAAATGAATTAAAAAAAGTAAAAATATCTTTATTAACCTTACGGTCAAAAATATCTTCACTATGCGGAGCTGGCTGGGATTTTTGAGAAGGATGCTCTTCGTGCCAGCATCTTAAAAAACACTTTGCAACAGCTTCATCCGTTGTATATTCTCTACGACAAATCGGACAAATATACATCACAAAACTCCTCTCTAACATTTAATGGGGTAGGACAGGTTGCTATTTATGTTCAAACACTTCTCACCGTAAGCGACAATCTTACTATGAATAAAGTATTCTCTCCGATGGGCAACCACTCCACCGTGATTTCAGAAACTTTGTCAGAATCTCCTATCCTCAACATTTACGCGGGGTTGGAACCGCCACTTCACTTTACGCGTTGTGCCTGTTTTATAGGAGAGGTCGAGAGAGAAAAGAGTCAGAAAGGAAAATAAGAAACTCTTTTCTCTCAACTTCTATAAATATTATATCAAAATTTTAGAGAAAAATCAAATTTTCATAGCCATCATCTTCAATGATTACTGGCTCTTTATTTTGTTCAAAAATTAAATTAGAGTTCTTCGCGGCGATTGCAAAATAATAAATATCACTATTATAAAGAAAATTTTCATCCCAATTTTTTGGAGCGATATGAGGATGATTTTTCCCACATTTCTCATACCACAAATCAAATTGTGGTTGATAAAGACGATAGTGAAAATCAAAATCATCAGCCCACCAAGCTGTTTCATCTTCATCAAGACTAAATTCAATGCCAACTCGCAATGAAATTAAATTTTCATTAGCAAAATCGACTTGCTCTCGTCCTTTAACTCGATGAAGATGGCGGTCTTTAAAATCTATCATCATACGAGGCATAATCAAATCTTCAACCATAAATTGAGTCATATAGTCATAAAATTCAGGATAAGCATCAATTTGACTACGGTCTAAAAATGACAGTCCCGCATTGTTTAAAATTTCAATTGTTGAACTGTATCCATCAAGGGGCTGATACCAAGAATAAGTTTCTAAAGCGAAACCGCCACAATTATATGTTGAATAATCAGAATTTGTATAATTGCGTTCATTGTCTCTGTTCAGCAAATCAACCATAACCTCAACTCTCTTTCTTTACTTTCTATAAATATTATATCATAAATTTTATAAAAAGTCAAATTTAAAAGAGCTGAGAGATAACTTTAGCGGACTACTACGCGGCCCGCCAGCGCACTCGTTAAAACTAACACAAAAAAGTTTATTGCTCTCTCAACTTTTCTATAATTATTATATAACAATTTTTAAATTTTTTCAAGTTTTTGCAGGTCATTTCTGTCATACTACGCGGGATAGCGCCCGCCAATGATAGATTGATTTTTTCCTAAATAAAGAATATCCATAGGATTAACTGTGCTATCTACTGTGCCATGCTTTAAAATACGATGCCCGCTACCCATTCCCATACAATATTGAGGATATTTTGTATCCGTATCTATTTGTAAGTGCAAATGAGCACCAAATACCATTGAACCAGTATCTCCATAATAGCCTAATAATTGTCCTTGTTTAACTTGGCTGCCAACTTTTACAACTGGTTGCTCTTTTAAGTGAAGATAAGTGAAAGTGGCTCCAGTTTTTTGCGTCCCTTTGATTTTAATGTTTGGATAAACAATTATAAGAACATAACCACAACCTGAGTTATTACCGTTTGGATAGGCTGGAGTATTAGTCCCATCCCAGCCCGCAGCGATTACTTTACCATCCGCTGACGCATAAATTTCTCGTTTGTTCGAGACAGAAACTAAATCGCAACCATAATGTCTAATTCCATATTGCTGATAGTAAAGTGGATTTTTATAGCCACAAGTCAGCTTTGCGTCATTAATTGGAAGAATAGGTAAGGTTTTGTCTTGAACTTGAACTTGAGGTTTAGGTTGCGGTTTAGGTTCAGTTGGAATTGTTGGCGCGGGCAACCCTTCCACAAATCGAGGAGCATCAGATGTATGGTCCGCATAAATAGCCAAATTATGAACCATCATAGATTGCTGCCTTCCAACAACTAACACCGTCATAGGGTTTAATAAAGAGGAATCAGTCGCACCTTTTCTAATTAACAATGCTGAAGATTTTTCTGCAACCTGCGGGGTATAGAAAGGATATTTAATATCGGAATCAATTTCTACATGGACATGATTCCACCACTTATGATTAATTACTTGTCCTAATTGGTCATAAGCTTTTACCTTATCGCCTTTCTTAACATAAAGCTAAGCCATATGATAATAGCGGAACACATAACTTTCAATTTTTTTAGTGGTCGGGTTATAAACATTATCATACTATATAACACAAATACAACCTAAAGAATTGTTTAAGTTTTTCTCAACCCCAATTACTGTTCCGTTACCAGAAGCCACCACTTTAAAATCTTCACCATATCGACTATCAAAATCAACGCCATAGTGAGGAAATTTATAAGCTTCCTAATATTTTTTATTCTTAAAGCCCGCCGCGATAGTGCCACTCATCATTGGCATCATCATAAGTTGGGCACTAGCGGGGCAGTTAATTTCTTTCATAAAGTTAATCACCTCAATTAGTTAAAAAATCACCAACAAGAGTGATATTATACATAAGCTTTGCATCATAACTGGGCAAAGACTTCATTATTTTCAAAAAATTTTTATTATCTATTTTACTAAACAATTTATTAGTGCCACAAGTAGGAATGCGAGTTATATAAGTCCATTGACATTCATTAAAAAGCTCACGAGTCAATTTTCTTTTTACTTGTTCCCAAATTTCTTGCGGAATTTCATTATTGAATAAATAAAATTTGTCTTTATCAAAATTAGTAAAATTATAGCAACAAATTAAATTATAAGAAATTTGGCTATCTGCTCCTACACTGTTGCAAAAATAGCAATTGCAGCAATTACGGCAACTAATCAACCAATTACCATCAATGCAAGTTTGATTCCAATATCCACTATGAACTCGTTCGCAATAAGTAGAGTCATGCAAATTTTTACAATCATTAATGTCATGGGAGTTAAAAACGCCTTCACAGTTATCAATACCTTCACTATTCTCAACAATATAGCTATTAGTAATATAACGGCTATTCTTTATCATTTGACTATCATAGATATGGTCGCTATCAAGAACACGATAACTATTTTTAACTTTTTGACTGGAATAAATAAACTCACTATTTTCAAGCTGAAAATACTTTTCATAAAGAATGTGGCCTTCAGAAGAAAGAAGAGCCATAGAATAAACCCAATGTTTAATTGCATCAGATATTTCATTAGACTCTAATACATCTTTAAAAGTTAAGTTTTCGCGGGCGGTCGCCTCATCAACTTTTTCTTGACTCCAACCACTCCAATAACCGATTCTTTCGATGATGTCTTTACTTAAATTCATAACCAATCTCACCGTTCCTTTCTTCAAAGCGTTTCAGGGTTTGTGGATAATTCTTTCTTAAATATTCTACTTTTTCTTTGTAGCTATCTAATTCTTCTTTTTCCCATTTTACTGCGGCTGCCCGTGAGTTAAGGAGATGTATAAATTGAAACAAATTTTTGCCTTTAGGAAAATAAACAATGGGATAACCGCTATTTTTACCTATAATTTCGGCTCCAAACTCATCACGACAAAGTCGCAAATAATTTGGATAAGTTAAATTCATAAGCCTCGCGGGCAGCACAGCAAAACTCCCCGAAGTATAAGTGATTGGGAAACCTTTATCGGGGTCATAAGTAATTATATATTTATTAGGAGTAGAACTTTCCATATAATCAAAATATTTAACTTCTTTCATATTTCTATTTCCCACTCCTTCATATAATTCAATTCTTCTTTTTCTTCATCAGTAAGACAAAGAATATCAATGTCTGCAATTTTATGAAAAATTTCAGCATTAAAGGTGCGAGGGACATCAGTAATTGCGATATGTTTAATTTTTGATTCATCAATCGGTTTATAGTCAACTTGCACATACTTCTTAACTGTGGAAGGGCTAATACCCATCTCTCTTGCCACTTGAGAATAGTTGTGGCACTGATAATAGAGCTGGTTAATTTGTTTTATATCGGACTGATTGATTTTTGTCGCCAACTTTTTTCCCTCCTATTTAAATAATGTATAAATAAAATTATTTTTTATTTACTTTCCAATATATATTATACATAAATTTTTTCGATTTGTCAAATTCCAAAAGGGTAATTGCTTTCGGAACTAAATAAATTTTGCCTTTTATTTGTTGTTTATCGTAAAACTCATATTGTTCAATGTTGTGGAAATAATATGTAGGCTCACCTTTTTTATTAGTGCCGGCACGGGTAAAGGATATATAATGTGCTCCACTAAATCCTCTTAAATAGTAAATAATACCTTGCTCTGGATTCGCAGATATTAATTGCCTGATTGAAGAATACTGCGTCGCCCGCATACCAATTTCAGAAAATAATTTTGAAATGCCCGAAGGCTTTGTTCCTAATTTTCCGCCAAAGTTCGCATAACGCTCACAAATACAAATAACTTCATCAAAAGTTGTTGGAACTTTCATTCCTTTTAAGGCATTATAAACAGCGATAGCCCCGCATCCAACTTTATCAACAGTTGAACAGCCAAACTTAAATATACCTAAACGACCTTGTTTTTCAATATATAAGTTTTGAGATAAACAATCAGGGTTTTGTTGAAAAAACCCTGACAATTTATCTTTATTATAATAAAAATTTTTCTTACTGTCAAATTTCATTTGCTTTTGCCTTCTTCGCGGCGACCACTTGAGCCTCAATTTGGGCTTTAAGCCACTTCTCAAAATCGCCAACAGCACTTTCAATTAAAGCTTTTTGACTATCGGTAATAATTGCTAAAACTCTATCACGGGTCTGTTCATAAGCTTTCTTTTGAGCGTCTTCATCAAACAAGTTCTTTCCTTTTAAGTTATCAACAAAAACTTGGTTGGTTGTAAGAACAGATTTAATAATAGCATCTTGAACAATATCAAAATATTTATTTAATTCTTCATTTTTCTGCTGTTCTTTTAATTTGTTCATATAAGTCGCAACAAAACGAACAATAATTTGAGTTAAAAATATAACGCAAGGAACTGCGATACCCTCAAGAAGAGTTTTTACATAAATATTAATTTCTTCACCCATTAGAAATTCCTCCTTTATTTTTTTATTTTCTCAAAATAATGTCAAAAATTCATTTGAAAACTTGACTTTTTTCAGTATTTATATTATAATTATATTAGAAATAAAAGAAAAAGGAGAATTTTATAATGACTGATATTGAAAAATATAATATGTTTGATAAAGTAATTGCTTATCAATATGGGACAATTTATAATTATTATTTTAATCAAAAAGCCCATTATAAATCCATCATAATTGATGGTGCCCCGCTCACAGATGAAAATAAGTGTGTTTATCGCATCATTAAAGATGCTTGTGGAGTTGTAAATATTCCAGTAAAAATAAATGCTAATAAACGCGATTTTAATGCCCTTACAGAAGCAAAAATTTTTGGACGACTCCAACGCACGACCGCACCTGTTAATTGTCCTATCAATGAGCTTAAAAAACTAATTGAAAGAGAATTTCAACGCTTTAATACTGACTTTACCGCAAAAGACATTTATGAAAACTACTATAAGAAAGGAGCTGTTCTTTAATGAAAATAGTAGGTTATTGTGATGGTAGTGCTTCAAAAAATGGGCGAGAAGGCGCTCGAGCGTCTTGGGGTTACTTCATTAGTTATACTGAAAAAGATGTTGCATATGAAGAAAGCAAAGGAGGTTTGTTGGAAGGCGAAGTTCAAACTAATCAACGAGCTGAAATGACAGCTATGATTAAACTTTGCCAGCGAGCAACTGAATTACGAAATCACGCAATTTTCTTTAGTTGTGAAGTTTATAGTGATAGTGCTTACTGCATTAATTGTTATGAACAAAAATGGTATGTAAAATGGATAAAAAATAATTGGGTTAATTCTAAAGGACAAAAAGTCGCAAATATTGACCTTTGGAAAAAGCTTATTCCTTTTTTTGAAGACAGTGATTTTACTTTTAAAAAGGTAAAGGGTCATAGCGGTCTTGAAGGAAATGAGCGAGCAGACGCAATAGCAAGGAGTTATAATATAGAATGATACATATATTTGTTTTAAATTCTTATCCTACCGCGGGCAAGGATAGTTTTGTTGATATGATAAGTGCTCGCCATGATGGTATTTTCAAAATGAGTAGTGTCGATTTAGTAAAGCAGGTCGCCCGTGTTGCTGGTTGGGATGGCACAAAGACTTCTAAAAACCGCAAGTTTTTAAGCGACTTAAAAGACCTTTTAACTGAATGGAATGATGTTCCTTATTTTGATATAGAAAACCGTATCAAAGAAATTGAATTTTATAATAAAGATGACAAACCTGTTTTAATTTTTGTAATGGTTAGAGAGCCTAAAGAAATTCAAAAAATGGTTGATAGATTAGGGGCCAAAACGATCTTCATTAACCGCCCTTGTCTCAATGCTGTAAAGCAGTCAAATCACGCCGACAATGATGTAAAAGATTACACTTATGATTATTATATTGATAACGATGGAGATATTGATATGTTAATTGATAAAGCTGAAAACTTTTATCAAATGATTGTAAAAGGAGAATAAAATGGAAGGTTATATTGGCAATAAAAATTTTGTAGATATGGAGGCAATGCGTTACTGGCAATTCCCTCTTAACTACAAAAAAGATAAAAAGCAAGAAACTTATGATTTAATTTTTAGCGGACGTTATGTTGGAGCCTTGAAAAGAGATGGATATTATCAGCGTGTTATTAAGGATGATGACGGCAATATCTTTATGGTCGCCCGCGATAAAAATGTTAAAGGAGAACCAGTAGATAAACACGAATGGGTTCCGCAATTGAGAAACTGGTTCGAATCTCTTCCCAATGGGACTTGCCTCATTGGAGAAATTTATTTGCCAAATGATGAAGGAAGCAGAAAAATCACTTCGCTTTTGGGCTGTCTTAAAGAAAAATGTATTGCTCGCCAGCAAGAACAAAATAAATTCCTTCACTTTTATGTTTTTGATGTTTGTGCTTGGAAAGGCGAAAACTATATGTCTAAACCGATTGAAGACCGCATAAGAGTTCTTAATAAAATAAATAATTCAATTTATGGAAATTATCCTTATGTCGATTTTGCTACTTATTATGAAGGAGCTGAACTCTGGGATAAAATTAGTGAATATTTAGCAAAAGATCTCGAAGGTGTTGTAATAACTCGAAAAGATTGTCCAATTTATGAAAAAAGAACGCCAGCCCGCATGACAATAAAAATTAAAAAAGAACTTTCTAATACAATTGATTGTTTCTTTACAGGTCGTGCCGCAGCACCTACTAAAGCTTACACAGGTAAACAAATTGAAGAATGGAAATATTGGGAAGACGCTCGCACTGGTGAAAAATTTAATGAACGACTTTGGAGAAAATATGATGAAGGTATGACTTCACTTATGCCTATTACAAAAAGCTATTATTATGGTTGGGCGGGGAGCTTGGAAATAGGAGTAATTAAAGATGGAAAAATTACTCCAATTGGTTGGTTGAGTGGATTGACTGAAGAAATTAAAGCCAACTATAAAGACTATAAAGGTAAAGTAATTGAAATTACTTCAATGGAAAGATTTGATACTGACGCGGGCGGTCTCCGTCACGCTAAAATGATTGGATTTAGAGAAGATAAACAGTGGCAAGAATGTGATTGGGATCAACTTAAATAAGTAAAGAAAAGAGAGCTTTAATGAATAAAGCTCTCTATTTTTTTTAATATTTTAATAATTTATCAATAAGCTGTTGAGCTGTTGTCCCATTATCTTCATCATAATTTTCAGTTGATTCAACTATTTGATTATTGACTGCGGAAGGCGGTATAATGTCTGGTGCAATCTCTTGTTTTTGTATTTCAACTTGTTCGTATTTTCCCTACATAATACGAACAAAAGCACAGGCTCCTAATTCAGTTCCAAAAAAGCCAAAAACACAAGTAGTTAAAGTTGGGCTTAATTCAATTTGAAGTAAAAAATTAAAAGCAACTGCAACAATTATATAAAGTACAATAAAAGTAATGCAGAAAATAACAACACGCTTACAAAAATTATGCGTCTTTTTCATTTTAATCTTCACTCCAATCTTTTATTATTAAATAACCATTAAGAGATGAAAACTCCCATAGTGTTGCCTTTGTAATTGTAGCAGTCGTCCCTGATATATCGTCGCTACCTTTTATTGAAAGAAAAGCTCCAAAATTAACGGTTGCTGGACCTTCAAACTAAATAAAGCCATGAGAAATTGAAACATCAGTGGTTTCACCAGCTCCACCTAATCCACTATTTAAAGTTAAAAGTCCATTTGCAGATATAATTAAATTATAAAATTTATTATGTGATAATATGATGGATAGGCTTGCACCATTTTGACTTACAAATGCAGGTGGTTCCATATAATCTACATTGGCTTCTGCTTGTGAAATTTGCCGGTCATTATTACTTTTTAAAATTCCATTAACCTAATTTAAAGGTGACTGAAAATCTTCATTTTTAACCGCCGCGGAAAAAGTTGCCACTCCATTATTGTCTAAAGTTTGTTTAACAAGTCCTGAGAATTTTGGTAATTCTGGTTGAAGTGCTACGCCCTCTTCATCAGTATCTAACCATAAATCATTAGTTTCTGAATTGGTAGGTTGTGAATTACCAATATGGAGGCGTCTGTCTTCTATATATTCATATTTATTATCACCTGTTTTAAGCTTAATTTGTGCCATTTTAAAATTCCTCCAAAAAAAATATACTCCTACAATTAAGTAAGAGTATATTTAAAAAAATACATTATTTTCACTATGTTAATTTAAGAGAATCAATTTTTTGTGTTTCTCTCTGATGGAAGCCTTCAGAACTTCCTGTATATTTTCCATTGTGAATCCAAGAATATTGACGGCCTCTATATTCAAAAATTTCAACCAAAAAACCATTTTCATCAAAATCATGACCAATATATTTTATATGTTGCATTTTTATTTTCTCCTTTTTCTTTTATTATAACATAAGTTTAGGAGAAAGTCAAACTTTTATTTAATTAAAATCTACTATTATAAATAAACTTTGAAAAGAAGCAATTATTTCTCTAATCAAATTTTTGGAAAGCCTTTTCTTAAACGTTTATTGCCACATTAACCGTCGAATCTCCTTCAACCATAATAGAGGAACAGGATACAGAAGGCGCTAAAATAAATGAATCATAATTTCCACCCGCCTACTCACGAAGATAATTTTCTGGAACTCCATCCACAACTGTTAGAATCTACAAATTGCTCGAAAATATAAAAAATACTATGGTAGACTTCTATACTGTGATTGTAGCTTCTTGATTATAGTCGTCGGTTTGTAGCTCTCCATTATCATTTATATACAATACTGTAATGCCTTGACCTAAAGCATTTCCTGTCAAAGAAAGAGTCGCTGTTTGTATATTCGCTTCTCCACCACTATTAACCGATGTTAAACTAACTAACTAATTTCCAAAATAAAGTGCCATTAAAACACCCCACTTAATTTATTTAATAAATCAAATTCATTTTCATCTATAATATCAAGTGCCCATTCTTTAGGCACAAAATTCCAAAATCTTTTTTCTATATTCTCTTGTTGAAACACTTTATTCCAATAATACACATTAGCTAATACCCTTGCAATGTGCATAGGACAGATAAAAGTTGCCCTATGATCAGGTGTTCCAAATTTTTCATAAGAATATGCTGAACAATTACCGCAATTGCTCGCAATTGGACAAGTCCAACATTTATCAGTAGATTGCGAGCGTCGCGTCACTGCATTCAAAAGTTTTAATCTTTTTTGTTCTTCTAAATGTGTGCCAATTCCTTCAAAAATATTGCCAATTATCATCGGCGGTTGGTTATCTCCTACTGAACTTTCCATATAACGGAGGCAAGGATAAATATTACCTAAATAGTTAATTGCCATCATTCCACCTTGACCCGCTCCTCCGCAATAATTTTCATTGTCTTTTTTATCTAAAGGATGCCCGCACCGCAAAGAAAACATTGAAATTGTTGTATCTTTATAAAGTTTTTTCTCTATCATAAAATCTGCAATTTTTTTGAGTTGCTGGTAAAGAATTAATGCATCTTTACTAGTCCAACCTTCCTCAAAAACACAATTTAAGTTAATTGACTTATAGTTTAGCTTTAATAAATTTTCTACTGCGGAACAAGTAAATTTAATATTTTCTGGAGCCAATGTCATCTTACTACCAATAGCTCCATGTCCATAATGCTTTTGATAATGTAATGCTCCTTTAACTGCAATATCATAGCTACCGCGTCCATCGGGGAAAACTCTACAAGCATCATGCAATTCTTTTGTACCATCAATTGAAATCGAAAAGCTAATTTCATTTCCATATTTTTGAAGTAAAGATTGTACGCGTGGATCAAAATAAAGAACTCCATTAGAACAAATTGAAAATCTGTGGCGGAAAGCCCATGGATGGTTTAATTCAATTGTGCGTCTTTTAAAATAGCAAATTAAATCTTCAATTAAATCAATTTCCATTAAAGGCTCTCCGCCAATAAAGTCAATTATTATTGCAGGAGAATTTTCAGGATTTATATATGGATTATTTTCTGGTGTAGAAGCTAATAACCAATCAATCGCAGCGTGACCTATTTCTGGAGTCATGTGCGTCTTTTTTTTAGCGTGTTGATAGCAATAAATACAGGATAGACAACAGTCCTCTGTAACTTGAAAAGTAATAGTTTTAGGAATATGTTTTAACCTAAAAATTCTCATCATTTCACTACTATATTCTTCATGGTGTCTATCTTCTAATAATTGAAAATCTTCAAAATTCATTCCTAAAAATCTCCTTTTAATTTATGACGCGGCATTAACACATAAGGTTGAACAACTTGTTGCACAAGAATGAGTGCAACCACTACCACAACCGCCAGTGCAAGCCATTACACATTGAGCGGAACAACCACCATAGCATTGACTGGAACAACCACTCCCACATGAGCCATCACAGCCACCTGAGCAAGTTCCAGAACAACCAGAACCGCAACTGCCAGAACAGCCTCTATCACAACCATCAGAACAACTTGAATTGCAATCGACTCTGCAAGTTTTTCCACAAGTTGAGGAGCAAGAAGATGAACAACCATTCTTACATACATGATGACAAGTAGCAGTACAGCTACTACTGCAACTAGCACCACTAGCACTACTACCTGTGCAAGTATATTTACAATCTCCTACGCACCCCGAACTACAGCTCGAAGTGCAGGCTGCTGAGCATTTTCCACCACAACCACTACAATTTGAACCACAGTTTCCACCACAGCTTCCTGAACAAGCATTAGAACAGCTCGAACCACAACTACCACCGCAACCGGCCGCACAATTACCTGAACAGCCACCTTTGCACTCATTAGAGCATCCAGAACCGCAATTCTTACCACAAGAAGAATCGCAACCGCCGCCGCATCCACTAGCACAAGTGGTTGTGCATAAACCAGTACAGACCGCTCCGCAAGAAGTAACGCTTCCTGCAATATCTTCTGCGGACCATGCTGTTATTTTCTCATTTAAAGCATTATAATTAAATGTATTGGGAATTGGGCTATTAGCCGTGGCAATTGGTAAATTACTGTCTGTTGCTATTTTGTTTAAAGGGGTTAAAATTTCATTACCCTAAGATGCTAACATTTTTGACCCTTTGGTAATTTGTGTAGCATTACTCATTATAGTCGCATTATAAGGGCTAACATTTAAATTGCCATACCAACGACGCCGTGCCATTTCATTACCTAATTTTTGTTTTATGTTTTTAATTTCTTCGGAAGTAATCAAGTTAATTCCTCCAAATTATTTTATTTTTTTAATTTAATTGTAATAATATGAGTTGTAAAATCAAGATTCCATGTCTCAAATTCACTTGTAAGTGGTCGCACAAAATCAGCTTCAAGACGATTCTTTGCTTCATTATATTGAATAAAGAAATCAATATATTGCTTTTCATATTCTTTAAAGCTATCACTATGAATATCCATACCTGAACTTAACATGAAGGAAATAATTTCTTTACGACTTTCAACCTCATATTGTAAAGCTTCAATTAACTCACAAACATCGGAGCTAACTTGAACTGTTAATTCTTTTCTCTCCATTTATTTACTCCTTTTATCCCCAAACAGCTCCAACTGCAACCCAGCTTGAACCGTTATAAAATTTTAATGTATTGGAATTTCCACTATCAATCCATAAAATTCCAGTGTCAGAAGGAGCAGTTGCTCCAACAGAATAAGCCGAAGATAATCCTCCGCCACCAGAACCAGATCCACCAGTTCCAGGTTTTGTATATAAACGGCCATCATTATCTACACCAACAGCTTGAGTCATTTCGGAGGTTT
Source organism: uncultured Bacilli bacterium (assembly GCA_934168325.1). Lineage (GTDB taxonomy): Bacteria > Bacillota_I > Bacilli_A > RFN20 > CAG-826 > Onthovivens. The sequence continues at coordinate 85,784 of CAKPNG010000001.1, read as the reverse complement.
TGGATACAGGTTTTACTCCACCCAAAATTGTTGCATTAGCAATCGGTAGAGTATAAGAACTACCACCAGTTCCAGAACCTGAGCTGCCAGTAGCCCCGCCTCCAACGGCAACCCAGCCATTATTAGGTGTTTTAACTTTTAAGACAGGCATTTTTATTCCTCCTTTTATTTTTCAAGCCAAATTTCATAAATTCTAAACAGTGTTGAAAATGCAGCATTAGAACCACCAATCTATAAATAGTTCCAATCATTATTAATATCAAAACTTAAAGTAGTTATAGTATTTGCAATAATAGCCCCATTAATATTAGAATGCATTACTTTACCTACATGAATATCTCCATTACTAACATTACAATAATAACGAATATATAATTTTTTATATAAAGATAAATCAGTAATATTATTAATTGTAATACGAGCAAAAGCGTATGAAGAATCTAAACTCGGATCAATTAAAAGATAGTTAGATTGAAAAGCATAAGCCCACCCCTTAATAGCACTATTTTGGACATTAGTCCATCCAGCCTAATAAAGGTATAATTTCTTCTTACCGCCCAATAGATTTCTTCTTCTTTCAAATAAATCCATAAAGCTTACACCTCACTCCAGTTCTTAAACACAGCATATTTATTATAACAAGAAAATTCCCAAACCGTTGAAGCCGCAGCATTAGCTATATCACCATCTACTTTTGTAAAACCTGAAAGCGAAACAGTAGGTGTAGAACTACCAAAAGTTATGAATCCATGACAGGAGCCAGTTCCTGCTGTTAAATTTAAAGAAGAAACAGAAGTAAAGGTATAATCTCTATTTTTTACTAAAGTTTGATTAATTGCTCCACTTGCACTAACACTAGCTATTTTTGGCGCAAATGCCTCGGTACATTGTCCCATAGTTACTAAGGCAGTCTATGTTGAAGGATTGCCCTGAGCGGTCATAAAAATTGGAGCAGGAACCAATAAGCCTTGACCACCTGCTTTTATTGTAAAAGCTGAGTTTCCAATCTAAAATTTTAAAGAACTCGTAGGGCCAAGTACTAAATCACCATTAATTGTGCCACCGCTTAAAGCTAAAAAGGAAATGTCAATGTAATTTTTTGTTGCGACATCTTGAGCAGAAGTAGGATCTCCTACTCCTGTAATTTTATTGTTGCTCATAGCTAGTGGACCAGTTAAAGTACCGCCACTAACTGGTAAAGAAGCTGGAGCATCTTCATCTAAATCAAGCCATAAATCATTAGCTACAGCATTAGTAGGTTCATCATTTTGAACTTTAATTTGATGTTCTGCAGCCTCTTCTGGTGTTAAATAGAGTTCCTTTTCATTAATCAAACCCTATGCTTTCATTTTATTAAATGTTTCTTTACTATCTACTTCATTTATAATTAAAGTAGTTAAAGTTTGTTCAGTTGCCATTTTATCTCTCCTTTTAGTTAAATTTATTATAACATAATTTTAGTTAAAAGTCAAATTTAACTAATATCGGCAGAAGTCCAAGTTTTTAACAGGACTGTTGTTTTTTTATCGACATATTCTTTATTTGCGAGAACCATCACGTTATCAGTTGCTTTTGGAGTTTGAGCATAAGCATTAAGATAAGCAAGAGTACTACCACCAGAAGTAAAAGCAGAAATTACATTTTGTTGCTATATATTTGAACTTTCAAAATACGCTCCCCTTAAAAACCCTATTTTCGCGGCTTGTGTAATTTCCTTATTATTCATTTGGATATTACCAGTCATTTTACCGCCCGCAAGAGGTAAATAAGTGCCGACTTTATTATCAACATATTTTTTATTAACTAAATGATTTTCATTGCCTGGTGTCATAGAGCAAACGATAGAACTTTCAAAAGTTTTTATTCCCTTAATTTCTTCATCACCTGTTTTATGAACAAAGTTTGTATCAGAATTAAGGTAATTAGTGTCATTTTCAAGCTGAGAAAGTTTTGTTGGAATATCAGTTAATTTTGCTAAGTCTATTCGTCCAAAAAACCAAGCTCCATTTGTAAACTCTAATGTAAACCAAGCGCTTGCACTAAGAGGCCCTATAAAACTAGCTTCTTCTTTATCAGGATTAAAATAAACTAATGGTAGCCATAATTTATCGTATTCATTGTCCTATGACTGAATTTCTGCTACCACTGGCCGAGTAGTATCTATTGCAGCAGAAAGAATCTCACCAATATCTTCATGTTCTAAAATTGTTGTTGGCGTAGTTGTATCACCAGCTAAGTCGCAAACAGCCCTTACTTTAAATAAATGTTCTGTATTTGAAATGAGGTTTCTTAATACCTCATCCATAAAAGGTAATGCACTATATTTTTTAGTTCCATCGCCAACTTTAGTTCTTACTTCGCCCGCATTCGTATCAACAAAAACAACTTCGCCTGCTAATAATTGAGGATCTTTTGCTCGCCAATTTGCATCAGTATCACGCTTTAACTAAATTCTTACATTAAATTCAGTATTAGCCATTAAGAAGCCTCCTTTCTTCATATGAAGTGGGCCGCCCTAAGACGACCCACCTCTTTATAATTAAAATTAAATGTTTGTGGTTGCGGAACCGCAATTAAATACTACATAGTTGCCTTCTGTTTGCACTAAATCAGCTACATTAGCAGTTTTTGCAATTTTTGCAAATTTAACTTCGTTTTCTTTTTTAATCTTACCAGAAGCTTGAGTAATATTGGATAAAGCATAGAAGCTACCATCCGCTTCATCAGAAGAAACAACAGCTTGACTGGCTAAACCAGTAATAGTGCCAGCCAATTGTCCATCAGAATAAGTTTTTGCATTTTGTTCAGCCGAATCCCAAGCAGAAACTTTTTCAGCGGAAATACCATCAAGAACAGTTTTATTGGTATGAGTATGCGCTTTACCAATGTCAGTCTGAACAGCGGCATCCAGCATAGCAAGAGTAATGGAACCATTCTTAACAGAAGCACTTACCTTGTGGTCAGCACTAATATCGATTTGAATGGCATCGTCTTCTCCAGAACCAGCAGAAACATATTCAATGAGGTCGCCAACATTAATATAAATGGAGCTGTTGTCAGCATTTGCAAGCACTAAATGAAGATATGTGCCAGCTTCGCCCCAAGCACCAGCGGTTGCTTTAGTCTCAACACTACCACTCTGCACTACCATATCTTTAGGAATATTGATAGTGCCAATTGTCTTGCCGAGCTGTTTAAATTCATAAACTTGAGCATAAGTAGTAGAAGTAGGATTGGAAACACTTACAGAATAATCTGTTTGAGTAGGAATTGCTCCAATTTTTTCATCAACATATCCTACAACAGTAGTAGCCGCAGCCCCATCAGGAATTACACCTACTCTTGTATCAAGAGCACCAACAGAAGCCTGAGCATCAGTGCCAGCTTTCTTTGCTTCGGCAATTAAGCCAATGACAGTTTTATTTTCAGGGACAGTGCCGACTTTGCCAGATAAAGTATCGACAGCAGTCTGGGCATCCGTGCCGGCTTTCTTAGCTTCGGCAATTTTTGTATCAAGGAAAGTCTTATCTTCATAGGCCGCAGAGCCAAGTCCATGAACTTTTACGTCAGTGCCATCATATTTAACAGTGCCGTTTGTGGTGCCTTCAACTAAAGTATGAACAGTTTCATCGGGAAGATTAAAAGTAGAATCAGGTGTAGTGCCAAATGCACCACCCTTATCTTTCTTAAATAACTGAACAGTTCTGCCACTAATTGCAATTTTATATTGAGTATCGGTGTCTTGAATTTGACCAGAAATATAGGTGTCTAAACCAGTAATTTCAGTTGCAGAATAAGAAGGTTTATTAGCCTCTTTTGCCCAAGCATAAACATCGCCTGCGGGACCAGATACCCAAGGAAGATCATCAAATTTCTTAGTGCCGTCACCAACCTTAAATAACACAGTAGGAACATTACTAATGGTTCCAACTGGATCGCTACCAGGAATCACAACGACCGCAACCTCACCTTCGAGGAGTTGCGGATTTTTACTATGCCAATTTGCATAGGTATCGTATTTTAACGAAATACGAGTTTGTAAAATTTTATCTTGCGCCATTAATACTTACCTCTTAAAATAAAATATTTTTATGGAAAAGATTTAATTAAGCTTTCCCGCAATCAAGAACTAAGGTTTCGCCCTCAGTTTGAGAAAGCTTTTGTATATTAAGAGTATTAACACTCATAACACCATCGGCTTTAATTGCGACCTCATTTTCAGCGTCAGAGCCTTTAACAAGACCAAATTGAGCAGTAGTCGCAAGTGGAATATCGACAGTTTTTTCAACTATTTGGGTTTCTACGCCGTTAAGAGTGATTTTTTCAATCACATTAGCTTGAATATTCTCAAGATTTATTGCATTGAGTTTTGTAACAAATTCATCAGTAAAGTCGTTTTTAGATAAACCTTTACCTTCGACTTTATCAACTTTTCCCTCAAGTGCCGCAGGAAGCCCAGTGATTTTATCTTGAGCAAGCTCTTTAAGAGATAACTGACCTTCAGCACTTACTTCGAACTGTGCATCAACATTCTTAATATAGTTGGGTTCAGCATTTTCTTGGACAGTTGTAAGTTTAGTAATTTCAGTATCACTTACAAGGCTCTTGCCTTCTTCTTTATCGACTTTATTTGCGACAGCATTGACCGCAGTAGAAATAGTGTCTTTTAATTGAAGCTGACCTTCTGCACTAACAACAAAATCAGTATCCTTAACACTTTTAACTACATTGACTTCGGCGCCTTCAGCAATTCCAACTAACTTATTCTTAAGTTCAGTAGAAAAGTCTTCAGTAGAAAGCCCTTTACCATCAACTTTATCAACTTTTTTAGCAAGTTCTGTATTAACTTCGTCTTTCTTATAATAGTTAGTTAAATCAACAGTAGTATCATCAAGTAATTCAACTGCGTCATCAACCTTTGCATAAATGTCATAATGCTGAGTTGTTTCATTATAAACTAAATAAAGTTTATTTGCCTCGGCTTCTTCCGCAAAAGGAACAGCATCAACTTTTACAAATTGAGCATGGCCACTTTCAGAAATAGCTTTAGCAATTGCCGAATTTGTCTCAGTTTTTGTAAAAACATCAGTGATGCCATAACCAGCAAGTGTAGTTGCCTTATCTGCTTTACCGCTAATATTGGTTGCTTGCTGAGCAAGAGAACCTTTAATATCCGAAACTTCTTTAAATAAGCCAGTCGCGGCGGTTTCGCCCTGTGCAGCTTTACCAACATCAGTTCTTAAACTAGCAACATCAGCTTTTAAACCTTCTACGGCAGTAGAAAGTCCTTCAACAGTAGTAGTGTCGGGCTTTACCCAAGAAAGTTTGCCATCAGCAGATTTAACAAGCTGAGCACCAGCAGTAGCATCGACAAATCCAAGTAAATCAAGCTTACCTTCCGCATCTTTAACAAAAACATTTCCGTTAATTGCAATTTTTCCGCCGACTTCTTTAAGAGTCTTATCTGGCTGAATTACATAAAGAGTAGCAACTCCACCCTCAACAACAGCAATTTGCTGACCAAAATAATAAGTAGTATTCGAGCTACCTGCACCCTCGGCAGTTGCAGCCGCAGCTTGAGCACTCTCTAAACTCTCAAAATAGCTCTTTGCATCAAGAGGGAAGGCAGTTAATCGGTTAAACGATACTGCGAAATCAAGTTTTCCAAAATCCATAGCCATTATTTATTTCCCTCCTAAAATTATATTTTAACTGCATAAGAATTTGTTTTCTCTATTGGAGCTGCAAAATCGGCTGTATAAACTTTATAATCAATACCAGCAAAACCATTGTCACCTTCAACAGATAGAGTAGATTTAGTAAAAGAACTCTTAATTTCGGCATTAAGACCATTAACATCTTTAACACTAGTAACATCTCTTAAGGTTGCAGGGTAGGCAAATATAACTCTCATTGCTCCAGCAGGAAGTATAATTGTAAAATCAGCTCCATTGCCAAAAGCTTTATTAGATTTTCCAATTAAAGCACGAATAATATCACTTGTAATTTCGCCCTTTTCAGTAAGTGTGCCATAGAAAGAATTTCTGTAACCAGTAATGGTATAAGAATCAGCAGATTTATTGCCCGCAACAATTTTTCCAGCAGGATAATCATTACCAATATTAGTTTTAGGAATAGCACCTTCACTATAATTTACAGTAGCATTTACTTTATAATTAGTATCATCTGCAACAGTAATTTCTGCAAATTTACCAGTTGCAGTGGTAAGAGGGGTAGAGCCATTACTATCAGTCACCGACCAAGAAGTAGGATTACATCCTGTTGCAGGGCCAAATTCATATTTTCCGCTATTGAATGTAGTAGAATAAGAAGGCACTACTTTTGTTCCAACTTCTTTAGCACCCGAGTTTCCAAGAGTTACTCCAACAGAAGGCTGTGTGATTGTTGGATTCTTTTCCTTAACAAAAATAGTATCAAATACTTGCTTTAAGTTTTTACCCGTGGCCGCGATAGTCGCTTGGCCATTAGTAAGAGTAATGTTGCCAACAGCAGAAGTCGTAATTAAGTCCTTGCTAAAATAAACATTTTCTGCATTGTAGTTGCCATCCATAGCACACCAAGCAGTGCCATTATAAACATAAGCAGTATATTCATATTTTTCACCTGCAATTGCTCTTTTTACAATTGCAACGTCTCCACTCTGTAATACAGCATCGCCAACAGCAGTAGCAATTACAGTGAGGTCTTCTTGTTCGGCTTGAGCTTCAACTTGAAATACTTGAGTTTGAGCTATGTCTTCGCCACCAATATAAGGAAGTTCGGACCATTTCTTTACGCCGTCACCAATTTTAATTTTAGTTTTACCATCAGCTAAAAATTCAACACCAGCTTCACCTTTTTCAAGAACTGTATTCTAATTTTTCAGCCAATTAGCAGTTTCGTCATTTCTTAACAAAATGCGAGCTTTTAAGATTTTTTCAGGCATTTAATTAATCCTCCCATTAATTAAAATCTTTATATCCGGAGGCCATTCCTCCATCAATGATGTCATATGAGACTTCAACATCTTTCATGATGGCGACCCAATATGACTTATCAGATAAAGGCGTGCCTACACTCACATCAGCAATTGCGATATAAACATTACCGTTTTCATCATAAACTGCTGAATATTGTGAATAGCCTTTGTCCTCCCATGCTCCCTGGTCTTTAATTAAGTCAAAGTCAAATTCCCCTGTCGCGAGGTCCAACAGAAGGCTCTCCAAAATTTGACGGTTGCTATTGCAAGGAGTATGAAGGACATATTGAATAATTCGTTCTTTTTGAGTCATTATCCACACCTCCACAATCTTAAGTAAAAAAACTATTTTTATTATCTATAAAATTAATTTTAATTGACATAGTGAAAAAAATAGATAAATAAGAAATAAATTTTACTTAAATTGGGTGAGGAAATGAGTGAGTTAAGTAAAGGAGCTAAGAAAGTATTATCAGTTTTAACCAATGGCGGTTATAAGGTAAAAACAGAATATTTATTTTCTGATTTAAAAGGACATAACGGAAAATCATTAAGATATGATTTTGCCGTTTTTTCGCGTGCGTCAAAGTTAGTGGCTTTAGTTGAATATGACAGCGATCTACATTTTAAATTCTCTCCATTTTATCATAAAAGATACAGTAATTTTCTCGAAGCTCAAGAACGCGACCGTAAGAAAAACTCTTATGCTTTAGCTCACTCTATTCCGCTATATCGAATCCCTTATTGGAAAATCGATATAATTAATTCTCCAACGGACATTTTTAAAATTGAAAATTAGGTAAGAAATCGCTATCATAACGATTTATTACTTAAAGGAGGTCGTGCCCGATGATAGAATGGATCATCAAATATTGGGTAGAGGTTGCTTTTGGATTAGTCGTCGCGGGCGCCAGTATTTGTATTAAACAAATTTGGTCTATGTATAAAAAAGAAAAAAGTGGAAGAGAAAGTAAAATTCATGCGGCTCTGATTGCCGACTTTAAGGAAATGCTTAATGAAACAGCTTCTACAATTACAACAATAGTAAATGAGAATGATCGCCATTTACAAAGCCAAATTGACCAAATAACACAAGATTAGGATTTATTAAAAAATGGTATGCTATGTCTTCAAGGGGACTATTTTAAAAAGAAATGTAGCCGTTATTTAGAAGAAGATCATAAAATTACAGAAAATGAATATTTGCATTTATGTAATGAATACGATACTTATAAATCGCTTGGCGGCAATAATAATGGTGATAGGCTATTCGGGCTTTGTGAAGATAAAGTAAAAAAAGCACTCTGTGAGCCATGCGAAGATAAAGAAGGTCAGTGATTGACCTTCTTTTTTTATGGGAAAATCAAATTTTAGAATCTCCGTAAATATTGCAAGAAAGAAAAAGAAAAGAAGCAAAAGAAAAAGAAAGAAATAAAAACTTATATTTTTATTTATTTATTTATATATATAATAAATAGGCTTTCCCTATGTTTTAATATACCACAGTTTTCTAAAAAAGTCAAGAGTTTTATAATGATTAAAAAAATTTGACTTAAAGTTAAATTTATGTTATAATAAAATTATAAAGAAATAGGAGTTTTAATAAATAATGGAAATTTTATTTATATGTTTAGGTTTAAGTCTATTTTTTGGTTTAATAATTGGATATTTAATTCATGAAATTATAATAAATAAACACACGCAGGCGAATTTATTAAATGAATATTAGAATTTAAATAATACAATTCAAGATTTATATGAAGAAAATCAACAATTAAAGAATGGTATCCAGGAACAATTAGAAAATCAATACCAAAATGAGTTCCGCGAATTAGAATTATTAAAAGATGAGCGAGCTTGTGTTTGGAATGATTTAAATGAAATGAAAGAAAAGCAGGCCGCGATTAATGCTGATATTTTGAAACGGCGAGAAATTGAAGAGCATAAAGATTTTTATCGTATTTGTTTGACTGATGAGGCAAAATCAGATATAAAAAATTTAGAGCAAATTCGTCCTATTTTAACTAATAAAGAAGCTTTAAATAAATTAATTTATAATGAGTTTATTAGGCGGCCGCTTGATTTAATGGAAAAACGGGTTTTAAAAGCTCCAGTGAGCGGCATTTATAAAATTACACGACTTAAAACGGGAGAATTTTACATTGGCCGTAGTGTTGATATAATGAAGAGATGGACTGAACACGTTAAATCAGCATTAGGAATAGGCACAATTGCTCATTCTTATCTCCACACTGTAATGGCACAGGATGGCTTAGACCGTTTTTTATTTAAGTTAGTTGAAGTTTGTCCAAAAGACCAATTAAATGCTCGTGAAAAATTCTACATTGACTTCTATGGAAGCAAAATTCTCTTAAATGAAAAGGCAGGTGGTTAAAATGGAATTAAGTTTGGAGCAAAAAGAAGTAGTCTATACAACCAAGCCTTATTCTGTTATTCTCTGCGCCGCCGCTGCTGGAAAGACACATTGTTTAACAGAAAGAATTAGATGGTTAATTGAAGAGCGGCATATTCATCCAAGTCAAATTGTTGCAATTACTTTTACAAATTTGGCGGCTGATAATATTTTACGGCGATTAAAAAATCCAAAAGGTATTCATATTTCAACAGTTCATAGTTATGCTTCATATTTGTTAAAGTGTTGTGGTTATGATGTTTCCGAAGCTGTAGAAAACGAAGATTTTGATAAACTTTTTGAAATGGTTAGACTACACCCTAATTGCATTCAGCCAGTTCAATATTTGTTTCTTGATGAAGCTCAAGACAGCACCGCCGAGCAATTTGACTTTTTAATTGATATGATTAAACCAAAAAATTTTATGTTAATTGGCGATTTACGACAAACAATTTATCAATTTAATGGGAGTCGTCCTGATATGTTGCTTCGTATTATGCAACAGCCAGATGTTTCTGTTTTTAAATTAACACAAAATTATAGAAATGCACAACAAATTCTTTCTTTCGCGAAGCAAACAATTGCACAAAAAGGCTGGGATTATCGAGATGATTCGCGGGCAATGACCGAAAATAGTGGAACTGTTCAATTTATTAATTGGAGTTCTTTTTTAAAATTAATTCAACAAATTAAAAATAAGCGAGATTATAAAAGCTGGTTTATTTTGTGTCGTTCTAATCGTTAGGTTGAAGAAATGCAAGCTCTATTAAATGTTTATGAAATTCCTAATGATACTTTTAAAATGAAAAATATGACCGTTGCTCATTTAAATGAGTTAATGGAAAAAAATTCAGTTAAAGTATTAACAATTCATAGTGCAAAAGGACTTGAAGCTGATAATGTTGTGGTTTATGGAGCAATTAATAAATGGAACAGTGATGAAATTTTTGTAAATTATGTTGCAATTACTAGAGCAAAGAAAAATTTGTTTTGGCTGTCAAAACGACGTGGCGCCGCGAAGAAAATTCAGGAGTGGGATTAAATTTATGGAAGAATTAACTATTAGAGAATTAAAAGAAGAACTTGATCGCTGGCCAGAGTTAGATGATTATAAAATAAAAGTTGGACCATATCAATTAGTTAAGGATGAATATGGAAATATTTTTGAGAATATTAAAGGAGAAATTCGTTTAGTTTCGCTACAAAGAAAGTTTAAGAGATAAATAAAAAATTTTTAGAGAGAAATTTGATTTTTTCTCTCTTTTTTATTATACTATAATTAGAAATAAATTGAAAGGAGCATTGAATGTTTAAAGTCAAAAATAAAGAGACTGGTGTTATATCAACAGTTCTTGATGTTTATTTGGATAATGTTTTTACAACAACTTTTTTCCTTATATGGGAAAGTGATGGGTGGCGTTGGCGAAAAGCTGAAAATTATGTGCCACCAAATTATGAAGTAAAGGAGGAGAGATAGTGATGAAAACAAACTGTCCTAATTGCGGAGCGGTAATTAATCCTGAACAACATAAATGTAATTATTGCGGGACTTCTTATTTTGATATGTCTACAATTGATTTTGAAAATGGGAAACCTTTTTATTTAAAAATAAAAACAAAATGGAAAGGGCAAGATGTCTTTATTACTCAGCTTGTAAGACCTGTTTTAAATGTAATAAATTCTACAATATCATCTGATTATTACTATGGAGGTATAGGGCCACAAGTACCTTATTCTTTCAGAAATGAAAATTATTTAACTACTGAACTTTCATTTGTGAGTCTTCCTATGGCAGATAATAGTTTACTCAAAATGGAGGTGATTTAAATGAGTTATTCAGCGAATGATTTAACCACTCTATCCCCAGGCCGTGCATTTAGAGAAAAAATTGGGATGTATCTTAGTGCAGATAGACAAGAAGCAATTAATTTGGGTTTACGAGAACTTATTGTTAATGTTCAAGATGAGTTTGAAGTATATAAACCTGAAAACCCTTGTTTAAAAATTGAATTATTTACTACTGAAAGAAAAATTCGTGTTTCTGATAATATGCGAGGTATACCTTGCGCTGTAAGAGATGATGGTATTAATTCACTTACCGCAGCCTTTCTTTTACCACATTCTGGAGCGAAGCATAAAGAAGGTTCATATGTTAGTTCGGTGGGTATCAACGGTGAGGGAAATAAAGTGGTATGTCATACTGCCAAATGGCTTGAGGTAGAAGTTCATCGAGATGGGAATATTTATTTTCAGCGATTTGAAAGCTCAGAGGAAGGGGCTAAACCAGTGTGTGAAGTAAAAACTTCAAAAGCTCAAGATACAATAACAGGCACTATCATTACCTATGAGCCAGATGAACGAGTATATGGAAATATTTTTATTGATGAAAATAATCTAAAAAAGATGCTTAGAGAGATGTCTTATTTTACTAAAGGTTTAAAGATTATTCTTATTATTGATGGGAATAGTGAAATTTTCTTTTCTAAGAATGGATTAATTGATGGATTAAAAAATGAACAAGCTATTAGTAAACCCTTTAATTATTTTTATAATGATTCAGATTGTCAAGTGGAATTAGCTTTACAATGGGTTGCAAAAAAAGGGAATATTCGAGGATATGCCAATGGTCTTTATATGCCTGATGGCGGAGCTTTTATTAGTTCGTTTAAGACTTCCTTGACAAGAACTTTTAATTCTTTAGCAAAAGCCAAATTTACAGGCGAACAAATTAGGGAATGTCTTGAGGGATTTGTTTCAGTTAAGGTCCATGTTGGACAATTTTCTAATCAAGCAAAAACGGCTTTGGCAAATAAAGAAGCGGGAACTGCAACTTCTTTTGCTATTTCTAATTGCTTAAAAGAATTTTATAGTCATCACCGCACAGAATTTAATAACGTAATCGAGTTGTTAACAAAAATTGAAAAGGCAGAAAAAGCAGCCGAAAAGACTCGCCAAGCAATTTTAAACCATGAAAGAGAACAAAAAGTTAATGAAAAGAAAAAGCTCTTAAATTTCGATAAATTGCGCGATGCACGAAAATTAGGAAAAGATAGTATACTGCTTTGTGTAGAAGGAAACTCGGCTGGCGGATCCATGTCAATTGGAAGAGACCCTAATCGGTATGGCGTGTTAATGTTTCGTGGAAAAGCAAAAAATTTATTAAAAGCAACTATTGAGGAAGGATTGGCTAATGAAGAAGTAAAATTACTTTTGCAAGCGTTAGGTATTACTTACGGACGACCTTATAATGCAAATAAACTTCGATATGGAAAAATAGCTTTGGCTGTTGATGGCGATTTTGATGGCAGTCATATAGGCCTATTGTTAATGGCAATGCTTCAGGTTCTGGCGCCGGAATTTTTAAAAGAAAATCGGCTTTTTTGGTTGCGGGCACCGACTTGTAAAGTAGAAACTCCTAAAAAAACTTATTTTTATTATAATGAAGAAGAATTTAGGAATCATCCCAAAGGTAATATTACTTTCTTTAAAGGCCTTGGTCAAATGAGTGATAATGATTTAAAGGCGTCTATGTTTAATGAAGAATGGCAACATCTTGAACCTATTGTTTATAGTGAAGAAGGAATTAATACGTTAATATCTCTTATGAGTGAGGATGTTGAACCCAGAAAAGAATTTGTTTATAATAATATAGATTTTTCAAAATTTGAGGTAGAATAATGTCAGATATTAAAAAAGTTGTAGAAGAAAGTTTTACTCGGTATGCGGGCAATGTTATTTTAAACCGAGCTATATGTGATGCTCGTGATATGCTAAAACCTTCTGCTAGAATGTTAATGTATAGTCAGCTTAATATTACAAAGAACATTCCATCGAAACCTTTTGTTAAAAGTGCTCGAGTAGTCGGTGATGCCCTTGGACATTATTATGAACATGGCGATAGTAGTTGTTATGCTACTTATATGCGTATGGCTAAACCTTATGCAATGCGTTATCCCCTTGAAGATTGTCAAGGAAATAGCGGAACTATAAATTCTACAAATGATGAAGCTAGTATGAGATATACAGAACTTAGGATGAGTCCTTTAGGATATCTGCTATTTGATGATATTGATAAAGAAACGATTTCTGAATGGAGTGAAAACTTTGATGAAACAGAAAATTATCCTAAAATTAGTTGCTCAAAAGGTTTTTATAATATTTGTAATGGAACAGTAGGGCTGGGGATTGCTATAAGTTCATCCATTCCCCAATTTAATCTTAAAGAAATTAATACAGCACTTATTAAATTGTTATGGAATCCACAAATTGATTTTAAAGAAATTTATTGTGCTCCTGATTTTGCAACTGGCGCAATTATTTTAAATGAAAGTGAAGTATATGAAAGTTTGCGGACGGGTAACGGATCTTCAATAAAATTGCGTTCAGTAATAGAATATGATAAAAATAGGAATGCCCTTATTGTAAAAGAATTACCATATGGCGTTTATACTGAAACGATTAGTAAACAAATTCAAGAATTGTTAGAAAAAAACCCTAATTGTGGAATTGAAAATGTTAATGACGCATCTCATAAAACACCTGATTATGAAATTTATTTAACGAAATATGCTAATCCTAATGCTGTATTAAAATTATTATATAAAGAGACTTCTTTAGAAAATTATTTTGGGATAAACATGACTGTATTAGTTGATGGAAAGAAACCTGCCGTATTAGGATTAAAAGAACTTCTTCAAGCTCATCTTACTCATGAAAAAGAAGTCTATACGCGTGGCTACCAATTTGACCTTGCAAAAATTCAAAAACGACTCCACATTATTGAAGGCCTTCTCAAAGCGATTTCAATGATAGAAGAAGTCATTCGCACAATTAAAAGTTCTTCTTCTACGGCGGAAGCTAATACGGCACTTTGCAAGTTATTAGATATTGATAATGAGCAAGCTAAAGCAATTCTTGACATAAAACTTTCTCGTTTAGCCCATCTTGAAATTACAAAATTGACAAATGAACAAGCAAATTTAAAAGTGGAAGAGACAAAAATTAACGAAATCCTTTCTAATGAAATACTCTTAAAAAAGGAAATTGAAAAAGGATTGCGTGAAGTGGCTGAAAAATTTGGCGATGATCGTCGCACAAAAATTTTAAATGTCGAAACAGAAGAAGGGCAAACCACAGACGAAAAACTTTATCAGGTTAGTATGACAAATCAGAATAATTTGGTTATAACTGAAACCTCTTCACTCTATACTCAAAAGAGGGGTGGAGTCGGCACAAAAACGAAGCTCGATAAAGGAGAATTTGTTAAATTTTTAAAAGTTTGCTCAAACAATGATATGCTTTTGTTCTTTACTGCTAATGGTAAATGTGTGAAATTTCAAATGAATAGTTTGGAATTTTCAGCTTTAGATAAGAAAACGCCTATCGCGATGCTGTGTAAAGTAGAAGATGATGATGATTTTACTACTTTTGTTTCTGTAAATTTTAAAGATAAACAAAATGAGTTTATTTTATTTATTACAAAAAATGGACTAATTAAAAAGAGTGAGTTATCTGAATATAATTTTAATCGTTGTTCATCTATTAATGCTATAAAACTAGACACGGGCGATAAAATTGTTAGTGTATTGTTTACTTCTAAATTGCCAATTGGAATCTTGACAAAGTGCGGAAATTTTATTATAATAGATACAAAAGAAATTAATCCGATTGGTAGAATGACTCGTGGTGTTATTGGTATAAAATTAAATGCAGGTGATGAAGTTGTAGATAGCCAGTTAATTGGAACTAATACAAAAGAATTTTTGTTTGTATCGCAGGGTGGGCGAGCTATTCGTAATAGCAAAAATGATTATACAATGCAAGGCCGCGGTGGGAAGGGCATTAAGGTTAGAAAACTTGAAAATGACTTTGAAAGTAAATTTATTTCATTGTCTAATGAACAAGAATTAATTGTAGCTTCAGAAAAATCGACTTTAAAACTCGAAATTAGCACACTCCCGCTTATGAATAGAGGAGCATTAGGAGTACAAACAATTAAATTGAAAGAAAAAGAAAAAATTAGTGGCATTTCAAAATTTTAATATGTTAAATGCTTGACTTTTTCTGAAAATTTTGGTATAATTATTATAGTAAAGAAAAGAGGAAAAATAATGAAAGAATTTTCTACTTTTGAAGAAATTAGTTCTGCTTATCCAATTGGAACTATTTTAGAATATACAAAACCACATATCCAACATGGTTATTATTTTAACGATGCTGATCTTAAAAGTTATCGTTTGCAATATGCTAAAGTAGTACCACTTAATGATGAAGAGGTTATATTGATAACTAAACCTCAACCCAGTTCAATAGTTGAAGGCTATATTTATGATGGAAAATCTTGGCATTGCGCCTATGAAACTTGGGATGGATGGCAAACATTTTAATTTTTGAGAATGCTGTTATAATAAATATGTTAAATAAATAAAACCCTTATACATAGGTTTTATTTAATTATAAAAAAATATTTTAATTAAAAAGGAGAAAAAATTATTATGAAATTAACTGAAAAGACAAATGAAATTTATTCCTATGTAAAGGAGAATGGTGGCCGTGTTTCTATGGAGGAACTTGTAGCTGTGACCGGAAGAACTTCTCGTTCTATTGGTGCTAACGTTCTTGATCTTCAGAAGAAAGGTCTCGCAGTTCGTGAAAAAGTTGCAAGCGAGCCTGGTGAGGACGGTAAAGCTACCACTATTACTTATGTTGTTCTTACTGACGAGGGTAAGAATTTTGTTCCCACTGAGGAATAATTAAAAAGATAAGATGGCGGGGCGTTGAACCCCGCCTTATTTTTATCTTAGTATGAACACAAATTTAATTAAAACAAAAAAAACAAAAACAATTTAATTTAACTTAAAAGGAGAAAAGAAAATGATTTACGAAAATAAAGTTCATATTGAGGGTATTCTTAGTGAGAATGGTCTTGAAGAAAAGAAAATTGTAATTAACGGTGCTGAAAAAGAAGTTATCGCTGGCGATATTAAAGTAAAAGTTATTCAGCCTATTGATGGTGTAGATACTGTGCTTGAAATTCCTGTATCTGTGTTTGCAACAAAATTTACTAATGCAGGCAAGCCAAATCCTGCTTATGAGAGTGCTTTGAAAGTAAAAACCGAAATGAATTCTATCGCTTCTGTTGGAGAGGAAAGAGCTGATTGTGTAAGAATTACTGGTGGAACTCTCCGTAATAATGAATTTGTTGATAAAAATGGTAATTTTATTGTTTCTACTCGTGTAAATGCTTCTTTCATTAATAAAATTAGAAAAGAGGATTGTGAACCGAAAGCTACTTTTACTATGACTCTTGTTGTAAAGAATGGTGGTTTTGAGTGCGATGCAGATGGTGTAGA
Source organism: uncultured Bacilli bacterium (assembly GCA_934168325.1). GTDB lineage: Bacteria > Bacillota_I > Bacilli_A > RFN20 > CAG-826 > Onthovivens. The sequence continues at coordinate 69,040 of CAKPNG010000001.1, read as the reverse complement.
AACTTCTGTTTATAAACTCGATGCAATCGTTCCGCAGTATCAAGATTATGTTGATGTAATTACTCTTAAAGCACATAATGAAAATGTAATTAATTCTCTCCAAAATTATTGGCATAAAGGTGATACTGTTAGAGCCAGTGGTAAGCTGAACTATTCTTTTAAAACTGAGATAAAGAAAATTGAAACCGCTTTTGGTGAACCGCAGGAGGAAAAACATACTATTTCTGTGCATGATCTCCTTATTACTGGCGGTTCTGAACCTTTTGAAGATGAACAGGCTTTCCCGATTACTTGGGTAAAAGATGCTCTTGCAAAACGTGATGAACGTATTGAAGCTAAGAAACATAAGGAAGTAAAACCGAAAGCGCCGGTTATGAGTGCAACTGATGATCTTGGATTTTAATTGCGGGAGGGGTTGATTTATGGCTATGAGTATTGATATTATGTCTATCCAACCCCAGGTGATTTCGAGAGATTTACGCTCGAAATATCTGCTCCTGGCGGGTTCTCCGAAAATTGGCAAGACTGAGTTCCTCTGCCAATGTCCCGACGCATTGATTTTGGCATTTGAAATTGGCACGAATGCACGCCCTGGTGCAATGGTTCAAAAAATTGATTCTTGGAGTACTTTTAAATTGGTGCTTCGTCAGCTTGACAGTCCCGAAGCAAAACAGAAATTTAGCACTATTGGTATTGATACAATTACAATTGCTTATGATCTTTGTGAAAATTTTATTTGTTCTCAAGCAGGAGTGCAGAAAATTTCCGAAATCCCTTATGGAGGAGGATATAGTGCTCTTTCTAAAGAGTTTGAGAATGCTTTGCGAAAAATTACTATGATGGGATATGGGTTAGCAATGACCTGCCATTTAAAAGAACAAAATGATGATGATGGAAAAATTATTGGTTATAAACCTGATCTTAATCCTCGTTGTCTTAAAATTGTTAATGGTCTTGTTGATATTATCGGTGTCATCACTCAAACTTGGGATGAGAAAGGTGAGAGCCATCGTTGGGTTATTACTCGTTCTACACCTACAATTACCGCTGGCTCACGCTACAAATATCTTGCTCCTAAAATTCCTTTTGGCTATAAAGAATTTGTAGATGCTCTTGGTGAAGCGATTGATAAGGAGCAGGAAATGGGTGCTACAGTTGTAGATACCTCACCTATTGATTTAACTGAAAAACTTAACTATGACGCAATTCGTGCTGAAGCTAATGACTTGTGGCGCAAGCTTGTTGATAAAAATCCCGAAAATGCTCCTCGTATCCTTAAACGCGTTGAAATGATTTTTGGAAGAAAAATTAAACTTTCTGAAATCATGGAAGACCAAGTTGATTTGTTTAATTTGGTAGTTCTTGATATGCGGGATATGTGCAAAGAACAAGGCATTTAATAGATATAATTTAGCAGTTAGGCTACCTATATTTTTTAGGTAGCCAAATTTGCTATTTAGAAGAATTTATGGTATAATATAAGTAGAGAAAAAAATGAAAGGAGAATTTTAATGATAAAGAAGCCACAAGTAAAATGTCCTCAATGCGGGAAGAGCTTCTACCGAGAAGATGGTATTGAAGATGTAGATTGGGTGCATATTAAAAACCGATATTGGCATAAAGATTGTTATGCAATTTATTTAGAATTTCGTAAAACAGTCGGAGTCAAAGACGTTCTTGATGATGATCGTTGGTTTCAAGAATTAAAAGATTATCTTTGGTTTGATGTGCAACTACCAGAAATTGATTTTAAGTTAATTGCTAAACAATGGAGAGCCTTTTTGAAACAAGGTTATACCGCAAAAGGAATTTATTTGAGTTTACGTTATTTTTATGATGTAAAAAAAGGCGACAAAGAGAAAGCAAACGGTGGCATTGGAATAATTCCTTTTATTTACAAAGATGCTGAAAATTACTGGCGTGCCCACAATCAGCATATGGAAACTCTTATGACACAGATAATTGAACAACGAAGACTTAAAGAACAAAGCGAGTCAGCACAACAAATAATCAATGTTGAAAAGAAAAAGAAAAAAATAATTAAAGTCGTTGATTTAGACGATATTTAATAAGGGAGGGTGAAAAGTATTACTGATAAAAATGCTATTCAGGAAGTGCTTGGACATTTAGCGAATAACCCGACGCTATTATCGCAGACAGATAAATTTAATTTAAGTGTAAATGATTTTAATACAAGATTTCAAAAATATATATTTACAGCAATAAGCGGTTTATATAGCCAGGGAATGAAAAAAATTTCCGTTATTGATATTGAAAATTATCTATCGTCAAATCCAAAAGCAATTCATACTTTTAATGAACAGAATGGTAGAGAATATATACAAGATATATTGGATTTAGTTGCGGAAGATACCAGTGGATTTCAATATTATTATTTAAAATTAAAAAAAATCAATTTATTAAGAGATTTACAAAAACAAGGTTTTGATATTAGTGATTATTATTGTGATGATGCTTTAAGCACAAAATTTGCGGAAGTTAATGGTCGTTTCGAAAATACGACAATTGAAGAAATTTGCACCAATGTTAAACAAAAATTATTGAAGTTGGAAAATGAATATTCCTTAAATAGTGAAATTAATGTTGTAAAATTAACAGACGGACTTGATGAATTAATTGGGAATTTAAAAGTTGGAGCTGAAATTGGAATCCCGCTACAAGGAACAATTTATAATCAAGTTTTAAGTGGAGCACAAAAAGGTTGTTTAACAATTAGATCAGCTCCATCGGGGTGTGGCAAAGCCTTACCTAATTATTTAAAAATTCCGACACCTAATGGTGAAAGAACAATTGGAGAATTAAATATAGGAGATTCTCTTTGGGGAGACGATGGAAAGCCTACACAAATTATTGGCGTTTACCCACAAATAGAACCTAAAGAGATTTACAAAATTACTTTTAAAGATGGTAGAACAACTGAATGTTGTAAAGATCATTTATGGAGTGTTTTTAATAGCCGCGCAAAAAATAAGAAAAAACTAAATGTTTTTACTACTGAGCAATTAGTCAATCAACAGATACAATTATCAGATGGGGCTTATCATTATTCAGTCCCCTTAAACAAACCCTTACAAAAAGAAGAAAAAATATTATATCCTGATCCTTATGTTATGGGTGCTGCACTTGGTGATGGTAGTTTTAGAATGTATAGTCCTTCTTCTGCTTTTACATTTAGTAGTGCTGATGAAGAGCTTGTAGCTTCTATAGCTAGCCTGCTTAATTTAAATTATAAGAAAAATTCACAATTTAACTATGGATGGACATTTAAATTTAAACAACAAATAACAGATAGAACTAATCTTCATGTTGATGAGCTTTTAAAAAATTACCCACAATTAATTAATTGTAAAAGTGAAGATAAATTTATTCCAGAAGATTATCTAGAGGGATCAATTAAACAACGAAAGGCTTTATTACAAGGGCTTTTAGATACAGATGGAACAATTGATCAAAAAGGACGCATCAGCTATTTTTCTATTAGTAAGCAAATGGCTAAACAAGTCCAGCAAATATGCTGGGAGCTTGGGTATATTGCAACAATTACAGAAGATAAGCATAAACCTACTCATATTTGTTATAGAGTTCATATCCAATGTAATAAACAAGAAAAAATAGCTCTTTTTCGTTTAACAAGAAAAAAACAAATTGCTTTTGATTACGCTAATAATGAAAAACGCAATGAGCGCCGAGACAACAATGTTATTGTCAATATTCAGCCTACTGGAAAATTTACAGATATGACTTGCTTCCAAGTAGATAATGAATCTCATTTATTTTTAATTAATGATTATATTACTACTCATAATACCTCTACTGCTTTCGCGGATGCTTGCTATTTGGCTTTTCCAATTAGATATGATGAGCAAACAGGCAAATGGGAACAGCAAGGAAGCAATCAACATATTTTATTTATAATTACTGAACAAATGATTGAGCAAGCCCAAAAGAAAGTTTTGTCCTATTTAAGTGGAGTTCCCGAAAGCGTATTTAAATATGGACATTTTGATAAAGAGGTTGAAAAACGATTGCAAGGTGCTTATACCATAATGAAAGAGTATGAGGATAATTTTACAATTATTCGTATTCCCGATCCGAATATTCAAACTTTGCAAAATATTATAAGAGAGCAAGCAATTCTTCATCAAATTGATTTTATTTTTTATGACTATATTTTTATTTCACCTGCGTTATTGTCTGAATTTCGAGGACATGGATTGAGAAACGATAAAAAATTTGTCGTATATATAACTTTTCCGTTTACCAGCGGGGTCATTTATTTAAATGGCTAACGGTCAACTAAATCGAAAGATTAAGGTGGTAAGAGAGCCTAAGTCCTTATGGGATATGGTAATACCGTGGGAAATTATAAAGGAGTTTAATTATGAAATTTTATTATTATAAAATTACTAATATAAAAAATGGCAGTTTTTATATTGGTATTACAACTGATCCAAAAAAACGAGAACATTAGCATTTTCGTAAATTAAAAAGCCATACGCATCCTAATTATAAAATACAAAATGATTATAATAAATATGGAAAGTCGGCTTTTAATTTCGAAGTATTTGAAATTTTAGATTCTACTGAAGAACTAGCTTATTAGCATGAATATGATTTAATACAGTAGACTCATGCAACTACATCATATAATATCTTAGAGGGTGGAAAATTAAATCCAGTTTATAGCCCACAAGTAATAGAAAAATTAAAAGAAACTCATTAGGCAAAATATGATAATATTTTGCAATATTCTTTTGATGGATATTAGTTTCATTTAATTGCTATTCATAAGGGCTTCCGGGATGCCTGTAGGAATACTGGAGTTGATTTTCGTGCTATACAAAAAGCAAGTAATACTGGGCAAGCACATCATGGTTATTATTGGATAAAAGAAAACGAAAAAGAAAAATGGTTAAAAAATTTTTTAGCTCGATTTAAATGTTGCGTAGCAAAGATTAATGAAACTACTGGTCAAATTGAAGATACTTCTTTATCTATTCGGTGTTTTACAGAAAAATATAATACTACATATAATAAAATTTATAGTAGCATCTGTTAGAATAATAGATGTGAACGAAAATATAAATTTATCCGCATTACTGCCGATCAATTTGCGGAAATTAATAAACTCTCTTTATAAAACCTGTAGAGACTATCTAAGGTCAATCTTAGAGTAGGGTATCTAGTGGTAAGATACTCGAAACGGTTATAGGTGGTTATATAAAACCATTTAAGATATAGTCCGGGCCATTAGAAATAATGGAGATAACTGGAGTTGCTTTTGTTGATGACTACTGCTCTTAAAGATTTAGCGGTAGAATTAAATGTAGGAATTTTTACTTCCACGCAAGTTAATGCTTCAGCGGATAATAATAGAGAAATTCGTAATGAAGCTTCTCTCGCGGGTGGTCGTGCAACTATTAATAAAGCTGATAATGGTATTATTATGGCCCGCCCAACAAATGAAGAATTAGATATGTTAAAAGAAATTATAGTAAGTAATGTATGTAAGGAACCAAATCGTGTTTTTGATGTGTTTAAAGTTCGTAGCGGACAATGGTCGCAAGTGAGGATATGGTCTTATGTTGATTTGGGAACAATGAGAATTGAAGACCTGTTTATAACTGATAGTCGACTTAATGTAATTAATATTTATGACGGACCTTCAATGCCATTAATTAATGACTGGACAGATGAAGAAATACAAGAAATTAAGAAAGTGAGGGATGCACTTAATGGCAATTGATTACGAAGAAATTATTAGAGAAATTGATGATGATAAAATTAAAAAGCTATTAACTCGTCTTAAAATACCTTTTATTGATAAGGGAGATTTTTTGGTTTGTAAAACTGCTTGCCATAATGAAAATTTAGAAAATGCGTCAGAGAAACTTTATTATTATAAAAATAATAAATTATTTGTTTGTTTTACTGAATGTGGAAATATGTCAATTTTTAAGTTTTTAAAAAATTATTATGAAGCCCGTGGCCGCGATTATGACTGGTATTTGGATATTTATTTAGTAGTTTTAAATTGCTCCAACTATAAAAATGAATCGCAACTTGAAGTTTATCGGTCAATTAGAGAAAATAAGGAACATAGAAAAATTCCACTTTTGCCTGAATATGACTCCTCTGTTCTTGATACTTTCGTAAAAAGTTATAGACCAGAATGGCTTAATGATGGAATTACTCCTGCGGCAATGGATAAATTTGGAATTTGTTATTCAATTAGTCAAAATAAAATTATAATCCCACATTATGATATGAAAAATCGACTAATTGGAATTAGAGGGCGGGCACTCAATCCTGATGAAGTTGAACAATATGGCAAATATGGACCAATTAAGGTTGAGGGTAAGTGGTATAGCCATCCTCTTTCTTGTAATTTATATGGGTTGAAGGCTAATTATCAGAATATTAAAAGAACAGGAATTTGTTATTTATGCGAGAGTGAAAAGGCAATTCTACAGATAGAAAGTTGGGGTTCAAAAAACTTTGTTAATTGTGCAGTAGCAGTTTGCGGTTCGCAGTTCAATAAATGGCAACTTCGTCAGCTTTTAAAATATGGAAAGCCAAAAGAAATTGTTATTTGTTTTGATAATGAGGAAAAACCAGGCGAAGATAAATATTTCAATAAACTTTATAAACTGTGCAGAAAATATTCTGAATACTGTAATTTTTCATTTGTTTATGATAGAGAAGGATTAACAAATTTAAAAGATAGTCCAACTGACCATGGTCCCGAAATTTTTAGGAAATTATTGAAAGGTAGAGTAAAAGTAAATGCAAGTTAAATTAGTAAATGAAAATTTTAAAGCAGATTATGTTGATAATTTGCTTTTAAGTAGAGGAATTAAGAATTTAGAAAATTTTAAAAATCCAACATACGATGACATTGAAAATTGGGGTAAATTATCCAATATTGAGCGGGCGGTCGCGATTTTTCGTGAAATTGTTGATGTAAAAGAAAAAATTAATGTAGGAACGATTATTGACTGCGATGCTGATGGTTTAACATCAGCTTCAATTTTAATTAACTATTTAAAAAAGAATTTTCCACAAATAATAATTACTGGTTATTTCCATGAGCATAAACAACATGGATTAGAAGATGTTTGGGAAGCGATGATTGAAAAAGATTATGATTTAGTTATTATTGCGGATGCCAGTTCAAATGATGGGCAATTTATTAAAGAATTTAATTGTCCTGTTATTGTTCTTGATCATCATGAGCTTGAACCAGATAGTGAAATTCCACCGAATATGACTCTTATCAACAATCAAACTAGTCCTGCATATGAGAATAAAGCTTTATCTGGAGCTGGAATTGCTTGGCAATTTTGTCGAGCCTTGGACGACCATTATAGATTTACTGATGCTGATAATTATCTTGATTTATGTGCAGTTGGTGTTTGTGGAGATGTTATGGACGGTCGTGAAATAGAAAATCAAGCGATATGGAAACTCGGTTTCTCTAATATAAAAAATTATGGACTTCAAAAATTTATTGAAGCCCAATCCTATTCAATGGGTGGGAAAATAAATCCTACTACAATCGCTTTTTATATTGTTCCTCTTATTAATGCTACGATTCGTGTAGGGTCAATGCCAGAAAAAACAAGATTATTTCAAGCTTTTGTTAATGGACATGAATTAGTCCCTTCAAATAAGCGTGGCGAAAAAGGACTTATGACGGAGGTTGTGAATGAAGCAATTCGTGAAGCAACTAATAATCGTTCTAAACAAAATAAAATTTTGGATAGTGCGATGGATAGTCTTGAAATTAAGATAAGTAAATATGATTTATTGGAACATAAAATTTTATTTGTCAGATTAGAAGATGAAGTCTTTCCGAGTGAGCTTAATGGATTGCTTGCTATGAGATTAAGTCAGAAATATCAACGTCCTACAATTGTAGCAAGACTTAATGATGAGGGTTATGACCGCGGAAGTGCAAGAGGATTATCCAATTGTGAGCTGGCTGACTTTAAATCCTATTTGGAACAAACTAGTCTTTTTGAATATACTGCGGGCCATTCAAATGCTTGCGGGTGTTCTCTTCCCGATAAAAACTTAACCCAGTTAATGAAAATTGCTGATACTGATCTTGCGAGCTATGATTTCTCCAATAATGTTTATGAGGTTAATTTTGAACGCCCCGCTGTCGCTCACGATTTAAATAGCTTAATAACTGAAATCGCTCAAAATGAAGCAATTTGGTCAACTAATAATAAAGAACCTTTAATTTATATAACTGATTTAAATTTTAACGTCCATGATATCCAAATAATGGGGACTCGTAAGGACACTTTAAAAATTGAGAAAAATGGAATTGCATTTATGAAATTTCATGCAACTGATTTAATTAATGAAATTCAAGAATTTGGAGAAGTAAAAATGAATTTGGTCGGTAGAGCTAATTTAAACTCTTGGATGGGCAGAATAACGCCACAGATTTTTATTGAGAATTATGAAATTGAAGATGGAGAGTTGAGTTTTTAAATGAAAATTGAGTATAAAGGTAAAACAATTAATACTTCTATTTATTCAGAAAGTAGCGAAGAAGAACGATTAGCTTCAAAAACTGAATTTTTTAATAAACCAGATAAAAATATTGTTATTGCTCAAATGCGAAAAATTGCAAGTGGCGGGGTAATGAATGATAAAATTACACGCTATTATTTTCGTGATTTAATGTGTAAAACTTAGTGTTCTACTGCTAAATGGGCTGTAGAAGATGTATTTGAAAGTCCTGAGTTATTTAGTCTTTTTAAAGGAAAAGTTGAAAGAAGCCCTAAAACTTTTGATACTAATTGTTCTTTGGCTTATAATATCGGAAAAGCAATCAGTTTAGGAGGAAAAGCTTATGCTCAAATTCCCACTAATTTTCCAATTAAAGTCGCAGATGAAGTCATTGAAAAATATGGGATAAATGATACTATTTATGATTTTAGTTGTGGATGGGGAGCAAGATTAACTTCTGCTTTAAAACATAATAAAAATTATTTTGGAACCGACCCTAATTATTTATTAATTGAGCGCCTTAATGATTTTACAAAAGACTGGAAAAGCAATATATCTAATAATAGTAAAGTTGTTTTAAAAGATTGCGGTAGTGAAATTTTTATTCCTGAGTGGGCCAATTCAGTTGGATTAGCTTTTAGTAGCCCTCCCTATTTCGATTTAGAAAACTATAATATTGGCGAACAAAGTATTAAGCTTTATCCTAATTATAACGATTGGCTTTTAAAATATTTTGAACCAACTATTGAAAATATTAAACAATATTTAATTCCAAAAGGAATTTTAGCCTTGAATATAAAAGATTTAAAAAATCATAATTTAATAGCAGATACTTCAGCTATTATTCATAGAAAAGGTTTTGAATTAATTGATATAATACCTTTAAAAAATATCAAACGAGTGAAATCAATTGGCGGGTTAGTTAATTCAACTGATGAATCAGTATATATTTATCAAAAACTTGACTTTTAAGATAAATTATGATATAATTATATTAGAAAGATAGAAAGGTAGGTGATGTCTTAGTGAGATTTGAAACACATAGTCATTCTCACTTCTCTCTAGTATAAGGCTCATTGACTCCATAAATAAACCTAAAGATTTAATTCTGAAAGCCTCAGAATTAGGTTATGCGGGAATTGCTTTAACAGACCACGAGGCACTTTGTGGGCATATTGAATGGCTTCAATTAGAAAAACAATTAAAAGAAGAAGGAAAAATTGATCAAAATTTTAAATGTGCCTTAGGAAATGAAATTTATTTAACTGATACGCGAGAACCTAAACAAAAATATTGGCATTTTCTTTTAATTGCTAAAAATACTGAAGGACATCGAGCATTACGAGAGTTATCTTCTCAAGCTTGGCTTCATTCATATCGTGATCGAGGACTTGAGCGTGTTCCAACATTAAAAAGCGAGTTATCTGCAATTATTAAAAAGTATCCTGGAACGCTTATTTCTGACTGTGCCTGCATTGGCGGTTTCATCGGCACTCATGTCATTCAACTAGCTAAAGCAGAAAAAATTAATGATGAAGAGCAAATCCATCAGTTAAAACAAGAAATTGATAAATTTATGCGATATTGTATTGGTTTATTTGGTGATGATTTTTATATTGAAATGGCGCCAGGCACTTCCCCTGATCAAAAAATCTTTAATCAGAGAATAAAGCCTATCGCAAAATTTTATAATCGAAAAATTGTTTTAGGGTGCGATGCTCACTATTTAACAAGTGAGTATCGAGAAATTCATAAATCCTTTCTTAATTCTAAAGAAGGTGAGCGAGAAGTTGACAGTTTTTATCATGACGCTCATTTAATGTCAGATGAAGAAGCGTATAATAATATTAAAGAATTTTATACTTATGAAGAATTTCAAGAGATGTGTCAGAACTCTCTTGAATTAATGAATAAAATAGGCGAATATCACTTATTCCACTCGCCGATTATTCCTGAAGTAAAATTTGATGAACCAGAATTCTTAAATGTTGATTTAACTATCTATCCAAACTTAAATTATTTAAGACAGAGTAAAAATCGTCAAGAACGAAAATGGTTTAATGAATGTTGGTATTCCTTAAATGAAAAAAAATTAAATGATAAAATCCATATGGAACGTTTGGAGTTAGAAGCTGATGTAATTCGAACCATTAGTGAAAAATTAAATAACTGCCTATTTTCTTATTTTAATACATTTCAACATTATATGGATTTGTTTTGGGAATGCGGATCGGTCACGGGACCAGGTCGTGGCAGTGCAGGAAGCTTTTTATCAAATTATTTATTGGGAATTACTCAGCTTGATCCAGTTAAATGGAATTTGCCGTATTTTAGATTTTTAAATAAAGACAGGGCAGAACTCCCGGATATTGATATAGATTTAACTCCTTCAAAACGTAAATTAATTCTTGATAAAATTAGAGAAGAACGCGGGCAATTAAATGTTGTGCAAGTAGCAACTTTTGGGACTGAAAGTTCAAAAGCATCTATTCAATGTGCTTGTAAAGGTTATCGTTCAAAAGATTGCCCAAAAGGCATTGATGTAGATATTGCACAATATATGTCAAGCCTTGTCCCTGTAGAACGCGGTATTGTATGGAGTTTAAATGACTGTTTTTATGGCAATGAAGAAAAAGAAAGAAAACCTGTAAAAGAATTAGTTCGTCAATTTAATCAATATCCTGGTTTATTAGAAATTGCTTTGGGTGTTGAAGGATTGGTTTGTCGTCGTGGGCAACACGCGAGTGGTGTTATGATGTATAATAATTCTCCTTTTGAAACCACTGCATTAATGCGGAGTCCAAATGGAGACATTACAACGCAATTTGACTTAAAAAAGTCAGAAGAAGTAGGAGATACAAAATTTGACTTTTTGGTGACGGATATTTGTGATAAAATTTCAGTTTGTCTCGACCTTCTTCAGGAAAGAGGATATTTCAATGATTGTAAAACAAAGCGAGAAATTTATAATAAATATCTTCATCCGCAAGTTTTAAATTTAAAAAATCCGCGAATTTGGGAAGCACTTGCCAATGGCGAAGTTCAAGATGTTTTTCAATTTAATACTCAAATTGGTATTGAAACTGCAAAAGCAATTCGACCACATACACCTGCTGAATTAACTTCTGCTAATGCCTTACTTAGACTTGTTGCTCCGCCTGGCCAAGAACGACCATTAGATCGTTATATTGCTTTTAAAAACAATATTAATTTATGGTATAAAGAAATGACTCAAGCAGGATTAACACCTGAAGAACAAAAAATATTAGAGCCTTATTATAAACGAGATTATGGCGTTCCTTGTTCTCAAGAAATGTTGATGCTAATGGTAATGGACCCCAAAATTTCTCATTTTACATTGGCTGAAAGTAATCAATGTCGAAAAGTTTTAGCGAAAAAAAAGATAAAAGAAATTCCTAAAGTTAAAGAAAAATTTTTAGCTCAATGCCCAACTAAAACTCTTGGCGAATACGCTTGGAAAACAATGATGGAACCACAGATGAGTTATAGTTTTTCAGAAGTTCATTCTCTATTATATAGTTTTATTGGCATTCAAACGCTTGTTCTAGCAACACAATGGCCATCAATTTATTGGAACTGTGCTTGTTTAATAGTAAATAGTCAATCAATTATAGAACGAGAGCAAGAAAATGACATTGATGAAAATGAATTTGAAGTTATTGATTGTTTTGATGAATTAACGGATAACATTTCTGAAAATAATTGTGAAAATGAAGATGACGATGATGAAGATGAAGATGAAAATGATGATGACGATAACGAAGAACTCGAAAAAACAACTGATAAAAAGAAGAAAAAACAAAAAACTACCGATTATGGACGTATCGCTACTGCAATTGGTAAAATGAGAATGGCAGGCATTGAAGTTGCTCCGCCTGACATAAATAAATCTACCTTTACTTTTTCTGTTGATCAAGACGAAAAAACCATTCTTTATGGAATGAGTGGAATTAGCGGCGTCGGTGAAGATGTTGTAAAAGAAATTCTAATTCAACGTCCTTACGCAGGATGGCAAGATTTTATAACAAAAGTTAAAGTTAAAAAACCACAAATGATTAATTTAATTAAATGTGGGGCGTTTGATGAAATTGAACCTAACCGTGTTAAATTGATGAGGGAGTATGTTGCATCAATTAGTGATATGAAGCAACGCATCACACTTCAAAATATGGCAATGTTAATTAATTTTGGGTTAATTCCGGAAGAATTTGATTTAGTTAAAAGAGTTTATAATTTTAACAAATATTTAAAACGACAGAAAAAAGTTCAGCAATTTCAACTTGATAATATAGCTTTTACTTTTTATGAAAAACATTTTGATATGGATTTACTTACGCCCGCTGATAGCGAAAGCGGTTTTGCAATTGATTCATTAAAATGGGATAAAATTTATCAAAAATATATGGATCAAATTAGACCGTGGGTTAAACAAAATAGCACAGAATTACTTGAACAAGTTAATGAGCGATTAATGAGTGATATGTGGAATAAATATTGCCTGGGTTCTTTAAGTAAGTGGGAAATGGATAGTATTTCATGCTATCAACATCAACACGAATTGGAGAATGTTAATTTTAGTAATTATAATATTAGTAATTTCTATGATTTAAATGAAAGCCCAACTATTGATCGCATTCTCCCAATAAAAGGTAAAGAAATTCCTATATTTAAAATTTATCGAATCGCAGGAACTGTATTAGATAGAGATAAACAAAAGAAAACAATTACACTTTTGACTACTGAAGGGGTCGTAATTGTAAAAATATTTGGTGAAGTTTTCAGTTATTATGATAAACAAATTTCTGAAAAAGGCGCCGATGGCCATAAACATATAATTCGAAAAAGTGATTTTAGTCGTGGTAATAAACTTATTATTACTGGTATTAGACGAGATAAAAGTTTTCAAGGTAAAAAATATAAATCAACTCCTTATCACTTAGTTGATTTGATTCAAGAAGTCAAGGAAGATGGAACATTAGTTATTAATAATCGTAGAGATGAGGGAATTGCATAATGAGTATTGGCTTATATGATAATGATTTAATGAATCACGACTATGATTTTTTTAATTTAGAATTAATGAAAATGGCTAAATTTTATAAGGGGAGAAGAGAGATTGTGAAACTCTCTCCTCTCTTTATTCCTGATAGCTATACAAAATTTATTTTAAGAAAAGACAGTGATTTAAATAACTTACCAATTGACTTTTTTAGTTATTCTAAAATTCAGTATGGCGGTCATTATTTTTCAGAAGAATATCAGTCTATTGATGAAGAGAAATATTGCCCAGATAAAACAATTTATCTTGATAAAGAAAGTTATTTTCGAGATAAAGCTCTTTTTAAATCAATGATGTCGGGTGAACATTTTCGATTATCACTTGATGGGAAAACTATTAATCCCTTATTTACTAACGATCTACCTGTTTTATCTAAAGATTACTCAATTTTTTGCTATGATTATGACATAACTTCTATTGCGGGCGCCCGTGAAACAATAGCAGACTTATTAGAATATAAGTGTGGGATTGACCCTCTAAAAACCCATATTGGATTTAAATTCCCCCTTCAATTTAGTAATTTTGAAACATTACTGTCGTGGCAAAATTTACGTTATAAAGTTTCTGCCACAACATTTAATATAAATTTCCCTTTAACTGCACAAGAATTGATATGTTTTAGCGAACAACGAAAAGTTAATCCTAAAATAATCAATTATAACCCATTTACTCAACGCTATACCGATGAGCTATGGGTTTCTTTATATAATCAACTTTTATATACAATTAACTGGCATTTACCCATTAATTTAATTACTGATAATTTATCTAATCGGAATAAACAAATAGCACGGCTTTTAAACCGTTATTTAATATGGGCATATAAATACCAAGAAAAAGCACATTGGGGTTATTCGCCACCTTTTCTTGATTTTTGCAAAAGATTAAAAAATGAAGAAAAAACATCAGCCCGCGAAATTATGAAAGTGGTGCGTTATAATTATCCAAACTTTTTTGAACATTTACAAAAATATCATTATGGAGAAGCAAAGGAGGAATTAATGCATGACTGGTCTTGAAATTAAAGAAAAAATTGATATGAATAATTTGTTAATTGAAGAAAGTTTTACACCAGAATTTTTTACACTTAATCAAGTTGTCGCAAAACTGCTTAATGAAAATGCCGAACTACGAGAGCAATGCCCGCATGAATTTGAAAATGGAATATGCAAGTGGTGTGGGTTAAAAGAGGAGGAAATTAATGAGAATTGAAGATTGGCTCGGCGAAGATAATCAATTAGGTATTGATATATGGCATAAAAAATATCAGCGAAATGGGGAGACTTTTGATGAATGGCTTGATAGGGTGTCCATTAATAATGAATATATTAGAAACCTAATTATTCAAAAAAAATTTATTCCTGCGGGAAGGATATTATCTAACAGAGGTATTGATGATGAAAAATGTTCTTTATCTAATTGTTATGTAATTACTCCTCCCGAGGATAGTATTGAAAGTATATATGAAACCTGTTCCAAATTAGCTCGTACCTACTCATATGGCGGAGGTTGTGGAATAGATATAAGTAATCTTGCACCAGAAGGGGCTAAAGTACATAATCAAGCAAAAGCTACTTCTGGCGCAGTATCATTTATGGACACTTTTTCTCAGGTAACAGAACAAATAGGACAAAATGGTCGTAGAGGAGCATTAATGATTTCTATATCTGATACTCATCCTGACCTTGAAAAATTTATTACAGTTAAATCTGATTTGAATAAAGTAAATTATGCAAACATTTCAGTAAGAATTTCTGATGCTTTTATGAAAGCAGTAGAAGAAGATAAAGACTGGGAGCTTAAGTTTGAACGCAAAGAAACAGGTGAAATTATTTCTAAAACAATTAAAGCAAAAGAATTATTTAGAAAACTGTGCGAACAAAATTGGAACTATGCAGAACCTGGAATGTTATTTTGGGATAGGATAAATAACTATAATTTGCTTTCTAATACCAAATCTTTTAAATATGCAGGTGTTAATCCATGCGCAGAGGAGCCCCTTCCAGCAGGAGGCAGTTGTAATCTTTGTGCAATAAATCTTGCAGCATTTGTAAAAAATGGGGAATTTGATTTTGACGAATTTTCTTACGTTGTGCAGGAAGCAGTAAATTATCAGAACGACATTCTAACAGAGGGCTTAACACGACATCCTCTCAAAGAGCAACAAGAGAGTGTAGCTAATTATAGACAAATCGGCATAGGTATAATGGGTCTTGCTGATATGTTAATTAAGCTCCATATTCGTTATGGTAGTGAAGAAGCATTAGAATTATGTGATAAAATAGGTACATATTTAAATTACTATGGAATTAAAGCAAGTTCTGATTTAGGTGATATTTTAGGACAATATAAGGATTTCAATGTAATAAAAGTAACTACTACAGAATATTGGTACAAACAAGTAGAATCATTTAGCAAATATAATCTTACTATGTTCCCATTTATTCATTTAAGAAATAGCCAACTATTTACTATTGCTCCTACTGGTACTATCTCAACGATGATAGGAGTATCAGGTGGTATTGAACCTATATTTGCTAATTACTATGAAAGAACAACGAAATCGTTACATGGCAAAGATATTAAATATAAAGTATATACACCTATCGTAAAACAATATATGGAAGCACATAATATAGAAGACGATAATAATTTACCTCAGTACTTTGTAACTTCTTCTGATATACCTGTATATAGCAGAATTAATATGCAAGCAGTTTGGCAAAAACATATTGATGCATCTATTTCCTCCACTGTAAATTTACCTAATGAAGCTACAATCGAAGATGTAGAAAATCTTTATATGTATGCTTGGAAAAATGGGCTTAAAGGTATAACTGTATATCGTGCTGGTTGTGCAAGAGAAGGTATTTTAGTGGCTACCCCAAAAAAAGAAAAAACCCCAATAGCTGAAGAAAAGCCCGCCTTAAAACGTGGCGATATAATTGAATGTTCTTCTGATTTAATTGGACGGAAAGACAAAATTATTAGTGGTTGCGGAAGTCTCCATGTTTTAGCATTTTTTAACCCAATTGATGGAGCCTTAATGGAAGTCTATTTATCTAAAGGCTCAACTGGTGGTTGCTCGTTATTTATGGTAGGATTAAGTAGAACAATTTCTTTACTTTGCCGTGCAGGTGTCAATATTTTTGATATAGTAGATCAGCTTGATTCTACTGGCGCTTGTCCTTCTTATGCGGTCCGCCGTGCGACAAAACACGATACTTCGCCTGGTTCTTGCTGTCCTATGGCAATAGGTAAAAAATTATTGGAAATGTATCAGGAAGTTCAAATTGAACTTTTTGGAGAAGAAGATAAAAAAGAAAATAAAAAAGTTGAAAAACCAATAAAAGTAATTCCGAGTAAAGCTCTTTGTCCAGAGTGCGGTGAGCCATTAATTTTTGAAGGCGGTTGCAACTCGTGCAAAAATTGCGGTTATTCGAAATGCTCATAAGGAGGAAAATAATTGAAAATTTATTTAGCTGGCGGAATTTTTTGTTTAGGTGATAAATTTCGCAATGACTATTTTTTTGAAAAACTAACTGAAGCTTTCCCAACAGCCGATATTTATGACCCCCTTCAAAACACCGAGATTAATGGTGTTGAAGGGAAAAAGAAGTTTGCAGATTCTCAAATGATTGCAAACGCTGATTGTGCAAGACTTGATAATACTGACATTCTTGTAGCGTGCATTGATGGCGATGTCCTTCCAAGTGGAACTTGCTCAGAAATTGGTATAATGAGAGAAAAAATTCGCCGCGGTGATCATAAATATATAGTTGGAATTTGTACTGATAACCGTCAGTGTTATTTAACTCATAGCGACGCTAAAGATGCGGGCGGAGCAAGTTCTCTCGGTGAACAACAGTATAGTTATTAGAACATTTTTGTGACGGGCATTATTAAACAAAGTGGTGTCCTTGTTTCTTCAATTGAAGAAGTAATTGCCTTTATAAAAGAAAAGGAGGTTGAATTTGATTAATGAAAAATCTCCTTTATGATATAAATGAAAAGCCAAAAACGCTAAAAGAGTGGGCGCTTTACCCACTCCAAATGGTGTCGAGTTGTATTGTTGCAACAATTTTAATTGCTAATATTTGCGGAACACCTATTGATGCGTGTTTGCTTGGTGCTTGTCTTGGCACTTTAACTTACCAGTTAATTACCAAAGGTCAATCTCCAATGTTGATTTCTTCTTGCGGAGCTACAGTTTCCGCAGTTATAGGTGCTCTTGCAATCGGCGCAGCTCCCAATTACTTGGCAGTTGCAATTGGTGGTGTAGTTATTGCAATTGTTTATGGATTATTGGCTCTTTTAATTAAAATAAAAGGACAGGATAGCTTTAATAAATTATTCCCGCCTACAATAATTGGAGCTATTACAATTGTAATTGGTGTAAATCTTGCGGGTTTTATCCCGACTTACGTCCAAGTTAATGGAGAACAGTCTGAAATTGGTGTAGTTATTGCAATTTTTGTTATGTTTGTAGTAGCTCTTAGCTCACATTATTTTAAAGGCTTTTGGAAAACAATTCCTTTTTTAATTGGTATTTTTGCAGGTTATATTGTAAGTTTAATTTTGACTATAAGTGGTGTTATTTCACTTATTGATCTTGAAGCCTTTAGAGGAATTAGTTTATTTAAATTTCCTCAATTAACTTTTATGAATTGGAATTTTTCAGAACTTAACTGGGCAACAATTGGTAAAGTTATTTTACTATTTGTCCCTGTTAGTTTAGCTTCGGCGATGGAGCATTGTTCAGATCATAAAGTATTATCGAATATAATTGGAACTGATTTAACAAAAAAACCAGGACTTTACAAAACACTTTTAGGTGATGGTATCGCTTCAACAGTTGGCTCAATTGTGGGCGGACTGCCTAATACCAGCTATGGCGAGGCAATAGCAACAATTGGTTTTAGCCGTGTTGCTTCAACAGTAATAACAACAATATCTGCTTTAATTTTAGGCGGGCTTGCTTTTTTTGAACCAATTCAAGTCTTCTTTAATTCAATTCCTTCTTGTGTGTTTGGCGGTTGTGCAATGATTCTTTATGGATATATTGCATCTAGTGGTCTTAAGACTTTATTAAATAATAAAGTTGATTTAGAAGATAATAAAAATTTAATTATTGTTTCTGTCATATTGACAGTAGGTGTTAGTGGGATTTGGCTTTTTGATAGTGCTTTTAGTGGAGTTAGTCTCGCTATTGTATTGGGCTTTATTTTAAACCAAATTTTACGCAAAAAAATTTGACTTTTTCTCCTATTTATGCTATAATAAAATTATAGAAAATAAATAGGAGAAATTTTGTATATGAAAAGATTACTTAAACAAACTACTGAATATGCTGTAAGCACTGAAGAAGAAGCAAAAGAACTTATGGAGCACTTTAGGACTCAAGCAAAACAAGAAGGTTATCAAGTTATTTCTGCGGGCTACACTCATAAAGAGAAAAAAGCTAAAGGAGAAATTATAGCAACACATGAACTTGTAAAACTTAGTGCTGAATATGAAAAACTTTGGGATGATGTGGAGTGATTAAATGAACGCACATATTGTAGAAGATAAAGAAAAAACTCAACAAATTGTTGAAGAAAAAATAAATAAAATAATGGATTCCGCCGAGGTGGCGAAACAAGGTCAAGAAAGTTTATTTAAACAACTTTTTGCTAATATAGAACAAATTAATCCTGAGTTGGGTGGTTTTGAAGAAATAGCCTCCATGTTGGCTTTACCAGATGAACAATTCGATTTAATTGCTCCATTATTTTTAGACGAATTTGAACGAGCCTATAATAATGTTAATGACCGTTTAACATTAGTTCAAGCTTTAAATGCAACTGGCATTAGCCTTGAAGAATATCGAACGATGTTTGAAGATTTAAACAAACAAATTGAGGAACAAATGAGCGGAATAATGACCGCCCGCAAGAGAGACTTTTTAAAGAGAATTATCGCACTTAATTATAATGCTTTGTCCGAAACAGAAGGAATTAACAAGAAAATAATCGAAATTCCAATTGAAATTAGTAGTGATGGGCAAATGCCGACTTATGCTCATCCATCTGATGCGGGCATGGATATTTATGCGACAGAAGACATTGATATTCTTCCTGGCGAGACAAAACTTCTTAAGACTGGGTTAAAAGTTGAACTTCCACTGGGCTATGAACTTCAAATCAGACCTAAAAGTGGGCTATCGCTTAAGAGCAAAATGAGAGTAGCTAATTCGCCCGCGACTATCGATGCCAATTATCGTGGGGAGATTGGTGTAATAATTGACAACATTGAACCAAAAATTAAAGACATAACCTATGACTTTGATGAGCAAGGTTTCCCACGTATTACCTCAATTTTAACTGGTTCTCCGCTTCATATTGAAAAAGGACAAAAAATAGCTCAATTGGTTTTAAGTGAAGTCCCCAAAGCGTGTTTCTATCAAATTGATAAAATTAATGAGGAGACAGATCGTGGTAGCGGTGGCTACGGTTCAACAGGAAAATGAGTAAAATAACAATTGAGCAAATTAAAGAAACTTTGACATAGGACAAATGGAAATTAATTTCTCAAGAATATAAGAATTTAGATAGTGAATTAGTGTTTGAGTGCGATGAAGGACATAAAGTTTACTCTACTTGGAAAAAATAGCGAGATAAACGTTTTTGTCCAATTTGTCAATAGAATTAGTTAAAGCAAATGACAAAAGAAATTGTTTCAAAGCCGAGAGGAGTTAAAAGAACACTAGCATTAGATTAGGCAAGCCATTTAACGGGCTGGGCTATTTTTGATAATGAACAATTAGTTAAATATGGTATATTTGAAGCCGGCGGTGGTGATGACGATGACCGCATTAACCAAATTAGAGTTTGGCTGAACTCAATGATTATTAATTACTCACCTGACTTAATTGCTTTTGAAGGAATATAGCTTTAGGATAAAAGTGAAAATCGTCAAATGGGTGTGATAGTTTTTCAAAAACTGGCTTGGCTTCAAGGGGTTTTAATTAATACTGTTTACCAATTAAAAATTCCTTATGAAATTTGTCATACAGCGACTTGGCGGAATTATTGTGGAATTAAAGGTAAAACGCGGACAGATCGCAAAAGAGCTATGCAAATATTAGCAAAAGATAAATATGACGTGTCTTTATCAGAAGATGAAGCTGATGCCGTAGGTATTGGTTATTATGCTTCGCACACTTTTAATAAGGTATATAAAATAGAAAGCTGGGAGTAAAAAATACTCCCAGCCTTTTTTATTTTTTATATAATTCTATTTTTGTTTTTAACTCTGCTGTTTTTGTAATTAGTTCAATATGTTTTTCTTCCCAAAGTTCTTGCATAAATTTAGGTGTTTCTATTTGAATTTCACTAATTAAGCTAACTACTTGTTTATGAAGTCGTTCGGCATGGCCAATTTCTTCATTAGCTAATTCAATATAGGTTTCAGCCAATTTCGGAAACTAAGTTTTATAAGTTAAAGCGCTGTCAATATATTTGTTTGAGTCTTCTAGTTCTTCCTCAATCTGCTTGGATAAAACTTTAATTACTCTCATTGAATTAAAGTAAATGACACATTAGATACTGTGGCATCTACTCCTAAATTTTTTATAGTTAAAACAAGTGGTAAATTATTTCGAATAGCACAACAATTAGGTAATACAGTAATAGGCATTTGAAAACTAATATTTTCAATACCATTAGCTGTTGCAGAATTAACAGTAGCACGCGCGCCACTAATTAAATTATTATTTCCAAACAGTTGCATTATAATATTACCAGTTGTGCCAGCTGTAATTACATCCATATTTACCAAAACTAAATAATTTCCAGAAGCTTTAATTGCTACATCAGACGAACCAGCATCATGAGCAATTTTACAACAACTTAATGTAGAAGAACCTAAATTAACTAAACTATCAGTCGCGACAGTCTGCTGTGTCGTATTTGTCGTGTTATACATAGGTTATCACCTCTCCTTAATAGCGATAACTCAGTAGGTTTGACAGCCGGCACAAGTAGGAGTCGAAGCCTGATAGGGGCTGCAAGTAATATACGCAGGTTTAGCTATTGGACGTAATGTTTCCACTAAATAAGAATTTTGCATATTTTGGGAATTTTGGAAATTTGCATAAAGTAAATCCCGATCACGATCAGCCAATTTATCACGGAGTTCCTGCATCGTTTTTTCGGTAATTAAAGCACGAGTAGCTTCACCTTCAGCATGAATTGCAGTAGTAATATCACAAGTATTTTTATAAGCTTCAGAACGAACGCCATCAATCGCTCGTTGTGTAGCACAGCAACATTCTTGCTGAGCGAAACGGTTATCGCACAGGCCTCTTTCTACACCAGCGAAGCCCGCATTAATGTCGGACTGCAAAGAAAAAGTATTATTTAAATTATCATATCTCGTATTGCCAAAGCCAGTTGCAACTTCTTTGCCAAGGCCACATAAAGCCTGCTGTATTTCTCTTTGATTGCCTAAAATGTCTTGACGGCCAAGACCATCAAATAATTCCGCCTGAGTTAAAGCATTTCCGCCATTCTCGCCATTAAAAGCACGCATAACCCACATCCATACGAGGTAAATAAATGGATTATTAAACCAACCTCCACCATAGTCGTCATCTCTTCTGCTTAATGCCATTGCATCAGCAACAGATAAATCACCCATATTAACATCTCCTTTTTAAAAAATTTTATATATAAAAAGATAAGTTAAACTTATCTTCTATACTAATTAATAAAATTTAAGCCTGCCTAAATGTCCTATTCACTTATTCCCTATAGTTTTGCTCGTGAAATTAATTCATTTAAAGTTTGCTGATTTAATTGAGAAAGTCCCATAATAAACTGTTGTTGATTAAAATTATTTTGCGGGCCTCCTTGAAAATTAGGCATCGGCATATTCATATTCATCATTCTAACTTACCTCCTAATGTTTGTTTTTTAGGAAAAACTGCTTCTTCAATTTTTTTAAGTCGTTCTTCAAAATTTGTAGTTGATTGCGGAACTGCATTTTTTGGTTCATAAGCACTAAACTAATATGCCATTAAAGTTGGAGTCCCATTTTGTAATGTTTTAATATAAAATACTCCTTCACTCATACAAATTGCTAAAGATAAGTTATTTCCCATAGGAACATTTGCCATTTCTAATGAATTATTAATAAAATAAACGTTGCCCTATGGCGTGGGGAAATATTGCTATGCCTAAAAAGATGGCATTGAATTATATGGAATATTTGTCATAAAATCACCTCAAAAGAACTTTTTTTCTTTTTCCCTTCTCATAATTAAGTAAAAAAATAAGGACTAAGGATTATTTTAAAAATCCCTAGTCCTAAATTTTTATCATTTTTATATAAATTTATTTTTGAATAAATGGCATTAAGGCAGTCATTTCGCTAAGACTTACAGAAAGGGTAGCAAGTTCATCAAGCGAAAAAGTAATATCAGGAATTGTAAAATCACAAGCCTCAAGCTCCATAACTTTTTCATGGCATTCTTGCTCTTTTCCTTCAACTATTAAAACATCTCGTCTATCTTCTGTCATTTTGTAATGACCATTTTCATCTTTTTGTGCATATTCCTCTATCAGTTTATTCATTTGTTCTTGGTAAAATGTTAAAGGCTTTTCAATAGCTTCTTTTAATTGAACAAATTTATAAGCTGTTTTAAAAGGAATTTCAGTCGTTCCTGCGTCAATTCTTTGATAAACCGCACTTAATTGTAGCAAATCATTAATTTTCATTTATTTAAACTCCTTTATTCTTTATTCTTTTATAATTTTATTATAGCATAAATTTCTAAAAAAGTCAAATTACGAATAGGCTACAGGAACGATTACCCAATCCTTTTTCGTTGGGTTATAATATTTTAAAACATTATTAACAGTATCAATCCATAATTTCTTTTGGTTAGTGGGAACTGAACCAATTTCAAAAGCAGTATCAATTTTAGTTTCAAGTTGATTTTGTATTGCAATAATACTATTTGTTCCAGTAGATTGAAGATTCGTTAAAAAAGTGCGGTCAGTTCCGCTTAAATGGTATTGGAATGGACTATCCGTCTTAGTTATGTCATTTAAATGGATTTGGCAAGCAGCTAATAAGTCTCTATCTGTTTGAGCTAAATGTATAGTTTTATCTGCTATATGTTCATCAGCATTATCAATACTATCATTCCATTTATAACACACTTTACCC
The DNA here is from genome assembly GCA_934168325.1 of uncultured Bacilli bacterium. Lineage (GTDB taxonomy): Bacteria > Bacillota_I > Bacilli_A > RFN20 > CAG-826 > Onthovivens. The sequence continues at coordinate 45,201 of CAKPNG010000001.1, read as the reverse complement.
TCAATATGATAAAATTTTGTCTCATTTTCCGCTAATTTATTCAATTCATTTAATAAGAGTTTATTATCAATATGATTACTTAAATTAGTTTCTGTAGTTTTACTACGGCCTATAACATCTTTTAAATGCCAATATACAGAATTTGTTCTTAACGTAAGGTCATCAGTCAAGGTCTCGGCATAAGGAATACGGCCCGCATCAAGAACATAAGCTCCAGGATTGTTTTCCTCTGGGCCTCGCCCGTTTATAGTAAATAATTGAAATGTTATTGTCGATCCTTCTTCTTTCGGGACAACCTAAACTGGCATTTGACTAAACTTAAGCGGATGATAAGAAAAATTACCATCCTTTTTAGACGCCACAACAACATAAGTTTCATTCTAATTTTCTAATACTGTTCCATCTAATTTTGTTAAAGTTAAGGCTCTGCTAATAGCTTCGTCAATAACGGAACCAGTATAGCTACTTTGATAATCTGCCATATTTTATTCCTCCTTTTACTCCTATACAACTGTAAATTTTGAATGGGATTTATCATAAAACCATCCATAAGATAGGTTATTTGTAATTTTATAAATTGTAGTAAAACCTTTACATACTTCTTTCCAGTCATGGCCTTTTTTCAAATAAATTTTAGAATAATTTACACGGTTAATTAAATTACCATTAACATCATATTCTTGAACTCGAACATAAAGGTCAGTCTATGAATTCCATAAGGCTTCAAAAGCTTCTACTGCTGTTGTGTCATTTATATCAGGAACTTCAACTGCTTCATATTTCATAATTTGCGGTGAACCATCTTGCAATAAATTTGAAATGACCTAAAAATTAGTATAACCAAATTCAGCATCATCCCAACTTCCACAATTAATTATAAACTCTTGTAAATTGCGAGTATTAATATTTAGAGAAGAGTAATGCTCACTTCCATTTAACAAACGAATTAATGCTTTATCTGTTGTTGAAGTAATTCCAATTACTTCATTATTAGCTAAGTTCGGAGTATTAATACCAATCTAATTTTTTAAATAGGACACTGTTGGCAATTGCTTTAACCCAAAATGAGTATAAATTGGGGTTTCACAAATAAGTAAATCAATGTTATCTTGACAACCATAGACAAAGCTCAGTGTTGCCCGTAAATAAAGCGTTGCAGATAAATCAGATTCATCAGCTAGTGGCAAACCGCTCTAATCAAATAAATTAGACCAGTTAATTGACTAATAAGATTGGCCTTCTGTTAAAGTAATAATTTGTGTAACTTTTTTGGAATTTAAAAATTTTTTATTTTGACTATATTCAAATTCAATTGTGCAAGATAAATTTACTTGCTAACCAAAATAGCCTGCTAAACTTGGCAATTTGCTAATATTAGAATCCTTTTGGTTATTACCACCATAATCCACAATTTTTAACTGTGGTTTTAAAACCATTTGATCAGCAATACAATTATCAATAAGTGCAATTGGCGTTGAAATGCGTCCAATTGGCAATGTTAAATTAATTTTTAAAATATTATCAAATGGTGTTTCTAATAAATAGCCCTTTTTGTCTATTGTAATAATACCAATTCCATAACGAATATTCGCCGCGGCAGAACGTCTTATAACAGTATAAATAGCTTCATTTGAATTATCTTTGCTAGGATCAAGCTCCAATAGTCTATAATAATGAATACCGCGGTCATCACTCTCATAAAGGACATATTTCTACAAATTTTGTCCGCATAACTATGGCATTGCATTATCAAAATTAAATTTAAATGAAACCCCCGCATTATAAAAATAATCACCAACAATCTATTGAGGACTCATTAAATCGTGCCAGGAATAATTTGTTAAATCATTTTTGTCTAAGGTCCATGTTAAATCCGTATTTTTAAACCTACCTTTAAAAAAAGGTTTTTCCCTAAATATCAAATTTAATGTTGTCAAATATTGAAAATCTTGGACTCCCGCAACTTTCGAGTCTTTCTCAGAATCCTCAACTGTTAAATAAATATGATAATCAAATAAATCTTCACGGCCCGCAGATAAACCAGACATTAATTCTGAAAACTTAGCTTCCTATATTTGAATATGAGAAGCTATTAAAGTTTCGCCATTATTAGCACTCGTCTATATGATTTTATAAGTATTATTATCCGCTATTTCAGGCTATAAAAATAAGTACCCTTGATTTACAATTAAATATCTACCTTTTAAATTTAACAAGGTAATCTAATCTGTCTAATCTTTTTTCCCTAAAGTAAGCGTAAAATTAAAAGAAAAATTATCTAAAATATTTTGTTCATTTATATGCCCAATTTCTAAAGGAAAAGCAAGAGGTGCGATTGGTATATCAATATATTGATCAGTGGCCTAATTTAACCAATAATGATAGTTAATTAATTTTGGCGACCATTGGGAAAACTCCTAATTAGTTGAACTAATACTTAAATTAATTGCGGTTAATTTTAAAGCATAATTTTGAGCAAGTTCAGCTACGCTCGCGGGCCGTTCAAAGTCTCCTTCTTTCTAAACTAAAACCAAAGGAGACACCCAAGCCACAAGTTTTGCCTATTCAGGCCTTAAAGAAAGATTTTCTTCTTGTGTTTTTTCTTGTTCAGTTGATAGAATAAGTGGTTCTTGTGTCGCAGGCAAAAATACTTTAATAGTTAATTTATCACAGTCAAAATATCTATTTCCGCTCTCTAAAGTTAAGGTATTCTCACTCTCCCACTAATCTTTTTTAAAATAATAGTTAGTAGATAACTAATTAGTAATTAAAAAAGGTTCTGCGGTTTCTGTAGACTCTCCATAATAAAATTTATAGGTATTAGCAGTTGATGGCGTTGTTTCTATATCAGAGCCAGCAACTATATTAAATTGTAAAGCGTTAGCCACGATGGCGTTTTTATCCGCCACCGTGCTATCGTATATATGTTTTACTTCAAATTTCATTAACTATTACTCCTTTTACTCAATAAATAAGTCATAACCAACAACTGATTTATCTTTATTTAATCTCTAAGCTAAAATTGCTTTATCACTATAATGAACATTTTTATTAACATAGAAATTTTCAGTAGTAGTTAGTCCTTCTTTCGCCATTTTTGCTAAAATTAAATTATGATAAGTGAATTGTAATTCATCCACTTTATTATCAAATTTAATTGCCCAATTAAAATAATCAGATTTATCTGATTCTAAATAAAAAGTATTTTTTAACTCATCTTCTGTATGAGAGCCTGCTACTTTTTCTAAAATATTGCCAAAATAAATATTACTCGAATCTATATAAATGCTATTTTCTTTAAAAGCTAACTCTGGATTAGTTAAATGTATAGATGGAATATTAATTTTATTAACTTCCTCATTAATATAGAAGTGGTCACGAGCAACCTAAAAGATAGTTTTGCCTTCACTATCATTAAAATCTATACCAATATCAGCATCCTGAATTGTTAAAGCTTTTCCATCCTCCCGGCCAAAAATAGTCGCGGCGATGATTTTCGAAGCTTCAATTGTAGTATCAGTGATAATCGACCCAGTAAAATATCCTTGGCTTGCGTAAAGAGAACCATTAGAACTAATTTGGAACGGAGCTTTTTGAATATCTTCAAAATTTGTACTTTCAGCGCCTGCCCAAAAGACAATAGGACTAGTATCATTGTCTCTCATTCGCTCAATCATAAATGGTGTTGAGCTTAAGGTATTAATGCCTGCATATTTCTAATTAGTAGCAGAATTATAGCGGGTAGTTAAAGTTCCTGTCAAAAATACCGATGTCGCATATAAACCGGAAGTTGTTTCTTCACTTGTGGCATAAGTCGTAGGATCTATTACTTTTAAAGGAATTTGTCCAATAATAACTTCATCAGTAAATTTAAGAGTTCCGTCTTCTTTTTTAACCGAAGTAAAACTAATAGAATTTTTCCTCAATCCTAAAGCATCAATATCACGAGCTGTTGCATTGACTCCAATAATCCATTCTTTTAATTTGTTTGTATTTGTTTTTTTGCCTAAGACTAAAGCAAAGTCAAAATCAAGTGCAGATAATGCATTAGTAGAAAAAACTTCAAAATAACCAGATTTTTCATCCTAATAAACATCAGTAATTGTACCATACATTCCATTAGAATAACGCTCAGATATACTAATATTTTCTTTTGTTAAAAATACAACATCATCTAAAGCTACATTAGTCAGAGCGGTGCTATCTTTACACTTAACTAAATAATGCCCTGGGCGGTTTTCAATTAAAGAAACCGATTCAATTAAAACACCGTTTTTAAAGACATTAATACCGCCCGAAAGTCGAGCCGATGCAGTATCAAATACCGCAGTTTCTACATTTAATGCGTTTGCCGTCAGCTAATTAAAGCGTCCAAATCCACCTAAATCTCGATCAACGCCAATTGTCCAGGCATTAATACCATTTATATAAGGATTTATGCCAGATATAGTAGAATTTTTTCCATCGACGGTAATTAAACCAAACTAAGCATAATCCTTTTTTAACGTCAAAGTGTCTCCAAACGTTGCTCTGCCATCATTATAAATTATTAAAGCCCCGCTTTCAATTACCTTATTTTCATAACTGTCAGGATTATAAATATAAGCGGGTGTGCCGGTAATAGCGCCAAGTGTAAGTTTTTCTGTTAAATTCGCTGAACCTAAACTAATTTGATTGGCAATAATAGCACCCGTTTCTGGGTCAATAAAGAAGCCTAATTTTTGGCTACTATCAAAAAACGTAGAACTATAAAATCCCTTTTGATAAAGTGGTTTTTTATCAAAGAACCAATAATCTTTAAGAACACGATTATCTTCTCCACTTTCAGGCTTTAAGAAAAGAGATAAATCTTTTGTAGTTTCATAAGGGCCTATACCCGTATAGCTAGTTTCTGCTTTCGGCTCATAATAGTAGCCATATGCTTTTTCCAATGTAGTAGGTTGGGTAATTTCAGCATAAGTGTTAGTGCTACTTAACACCATTTCATTTTGATTCTTCTCAACAATTAATCTAAGAACTTTTAAATCTCCAGAAAAAGTACCAGTTGCACCTTCTAATTTACCTTTAAATACTACATTACCACTATCATCAATATAGAAAACAGGGTCAGATTTAAAAGTATCATTAGACTTGTAAATAGAAATACCTGTTTTATTAATAATTACATTCTAATTACCTAAATAACCTTCAGTAGCTTCAATACGGCCCTATATTTCAGCATTTTGAGCAAATAAATATCCATCATCAGTAATATATAAAATAGGATCTTCTTCATCCAGCCTTTGGAAAGCTGGTTCGGCTTTTTCGTCATAGTTAAAAACGCTAAAAATTTTACTAAATTGATATTTTATATTAGGTTCATAGAAGCCCATTTCAGAAGGATTAGGATTTTCCACATCCCCCCAATCAGCATCTTCAACTTCCACATAATAAAAATATCCGTCGCTCTCAACTAATTTATAATAAGGATGTTCTTGTTTTTGCGTATCATTAGTTAAACTAAATTCAGTATCACTATATCGTGGTTCATACCGCCCGCGATTACCCAACACGACTCTTGACTGATAAGGAATTACATAATCGGAATAGCTTGGATTAATTTCCATGTAACCACTTAAAATTAACTCACCTTTATCAGTGGTCTTTAAAGTGGTATATCCTTGTTCATTTGTTAAACGCAATCCAAAAAGATTATTTTCTAATTCACCAATTTTAATTCGTTCTTGAGCTTGCGAAATTACCTAAAAATCATTTTTAGAGCTAATTGAAATATAGCTTGCATCGCGTTCTTGTGATTTAAATTGTAATCCTTCCCAAGTTAAAGAGAAATCAGCGACAGCCTAAATTTTTTCTTCACCAATGACTGGCTTTAAATATCTTGCGATTTTATCAGTATCAATAACCCATTCTTCACTTTCAACGAGTGGATTAAAACCTTCATTGCCCGCGTTATTAATTCCATAAAGACCAAACTAATCGAATCTTACAAATTTATTCGCATTAAAATAGGCTCCGCTATGAGCATAAGCATTAATGCCCTCTTTGTCCCAACGGAAAGTAGGATTAATTTTATCACCAATGATAACTTCTTGAGTATTAAGATAACCGGTTGTAATTGCAGAAGCATTGATTCCATTTGCTGTAATACCTAAAGTCCAATTAACTCCGCCATCATTGCTTATTGCTAAACCACTACTATTCAGCTATAAAATATTTGAAGCTTTTGCTAAATCAGTAATTGTAATTCCTCGTTCATCAATGACGACAGATTGATTTTTAGCATTTTCAATTACAAACGAGTTTTCAAAAAAAGTATTTTGTAAAGTCTCCCTATCAAGCGTGCCATTAGTATTAAAAGAATTACTGGCTCTGGAGTAATCACCTGTATGGTATTGTAGAGATTGAGTTGTAGCGGTAATTCTTTGAAATAGATCTTCCCATTGAGTCTTAAAGTTTTGAACAGTAATTGAATTTTGTGTAGGATCATCTAAATTCCAGCTTACAGCGGAAATTACTACTTCCTCTTTATAAGGAGTTATACCATCTTCTTGCCAACCAAAAAATTCAGTATCTTCAATGTAAGTTTTATCGCCCACATTAAACAAGAAAGGTTCAAATCCCTCTAATTCACTTAATTCCACAACGCTAATGTTATAGGTTGTTTGCGGGAAGGCACTATCGTGAGCTACAGAAACCGCGTCAAGATAGTATAATGTATCATCTACATAATTCTCATCAATCCAAGACCCTTCTTGAATAAAGCGTGAATATTTCTCATAAAATTTTTGGTCAAGGGTTTCTTTTTGAGCTGTAATTTCTTTTAAACGCTCGCCAAAATTATCAAATTCTTTTTGCTTATTATCTAAATCATTTTTTGCTTGCGTCCATAGAGCTAAATTAGCTTTAACATTATAATCATAAACACCGACTTCCGCAATATAAGATTTAATTGTATCAGTAAATAAGCGTTCATAATAGTCCGCCCGCTTCATAGATTCAGACCGAATTAATTCTTTATAAGTATTAGTTGTTTCATCATAAAGATAATAAGTGTTTTTATCTGAAACTTTATCAACAATAATTTGGCGGTATTTCGCAATCTCACTTTCTTCATAATAATTGCGACCGTCAATAAAAGTAGTCAAATTAGCAAGTATGAAAGTAGTCTATCCATTGACAATTTGCTTTGTATAGTATTTTACGTCATTTTCAGGAGCTATTGTTGTATTAACTTTTTGATAGCTGACTATTTTTTCGTAGTAAGTATGAATACCAGGCCTAAAAATTGCTCGATGATAATATTCAATAAAATTACCATTTTCGTCTTTTTCATAATAATATTGATTATATATCATATCCGCCTAATTAATTTTTTTATAAGTTTCAGTATAACGATAATAATCAGTGCCCGTTTCAAATTTTTGAATTAAGTCCGTGGGCGTTGCTTTATAATATTTTTTACCGTCGCCCGCACTTAAATCGAGAGTAGTATCATAAATGTTTTCACTAATTGCTTCTAAAGCCGAAGTAGAAAATACATCTTCTGCAATATAGAAATATTGTTTATTTATCTGCGGGCGGACATCGTTAGTTTTTATATAATGCTTTGCATTAACTTTTTCATAATATTTAATATTTGGGTCTAACTTATATTCAAACTCATTATTAATATTTTCTTCAGTAAAAGCATAGGAGTAAGTGCCATCTGAATTTTTTATGTAATAGGTTTTTGACCTATCTCTAATTAAATCAGTAGTCAGCACATATTCATTAAAATTTTCATAATCAATACCGCAATAAAGTTTCAAATTATTTCGAGCTAAATTATAAGCATCCAAAGCACTATGATAAGCTTTTTCATAAACCTTTTCTTGGCTTGTTAATTCCATAATTGCTTTAGCAAGTTGAACTCGTTTTTCAGCCAATCCATCTCGCTCAGTATTAAGTTTTCTCAAACCAGTATAATAGCCTAAATAATTATTTGTATTCAAATAGAGGTCATTTATAAAAATGTTCTTATTAATGAGTCCCTAATTTATATAATAATCAAAATTTAGAACGAAATTATCCTTAATATAATTTTCATTTCCGCGGGCGATAGAACAGAAACCATTGTTTGCGTGCTCATTAGAATTATCCTTAACAATCGTTTTGGTTACAATTGTTTCAGAGTTTAAAGTTCTTGTAATTTGATTTAAATTAATTCCATAATGGAAGCCCGCATAGTTGTCTTTTCCAATATACTTTTTAAAGGCAATTTTCTTCTTTTGAATGTGATTTTCATCATATAAGATTTCTCCAGTGTCTGGGTCATGCTCTACGATAAATTTTGCCCAACACTCAAAAGTTTCACACAACTCCTAAATAATATTAAAGCGATTGCTTTCTGAAATCGTGATTGATCTAATTTTTTCAAAACCCGCATTTGTGATTTTTTCATATTTTACGGGAATTTCTTTTTCATTGCCCTTCCAAACATACACCACATCATCAATTGATTTTAATTCTGGCTGTTCTGTCGGATCATATAAATACCAGACATCTTGAATTGTACTTGTGGGAGCTTCGCCTAAAAGCACTGGTGAAAGATTTGTTTCTGATTTTGCAATATAATTAAAAAATTCAACATCCTAAATATAAACTTTTGAATTAACTTCATAGTAATTTTTTATATCTACTACTGTGGGAGCTTCAACTTTTACATATTGGCCATTTTCTAATTTAAAATATGTTTTGTCTGGTCTGATATCAGTATCAAGTGTTTTTTCATAGAAGGGTTTAATTAAGTCCGTATCGGGAATTAAAAAAATACCCCATTGATTCGATTTACTATAAAGTGCTGAATAGGAAATTGATTTTTTACAAGTTAAAATTGCGGTTCTAAATTTTAAAGTTGATTTATCAAAATCTAAATCATCATCACTCTCAATTGTCCAAGTTGTGCTTGAATCTGTGCTATCAAAAATGACTTCATCTAAATGATAAGATAAACCTGGAATAAAGACATCATCGGGAGAAGTAATTTGATTTGTAGCTGAAATTTTAAACAAATAAGGGTTGCCCGCAGAATCGGTCTAAACTTTAGTCTTTTCTTCTGCGGTTTCACTGACCCAATTAGTATAACAAATATAATAACTACCATCTTGTTCCCGTTTTTTATAATAGTAATTAATTGGATCTGCGGGATTGGTTAATCCAGCTTCAGACTTCCAAGTTAATAAAGTATAAGTGAAACCAAGGCCATCTTCCTAAGTCTTTTTATAATAATATTTTTCTCCTAATTTAAAACGCAATTGAGCTTCATTATAGGTTGAATAATTGTTATAACTGGCAACTTTAATTTGAAATGGTGGTTTATTTGCGTTATTGCTATAATCATGTAAAACACCTTTGTCTGTAATTTCACCATAGCCCGCCCGCAGTCTAAATACGAATTTATCACCTTGAACGAACTCTTTTAACTTTAATAAATTATCTTTAATTGTAGAGCAATAAACAACCTAATTAGGCTAAATGCCTTCAACTCCATTATCAACTGTAAGAGTTGGATAAAGACGATTGTTCTCTAAATATTCACTTAAAGAAGTCTAAATCTCAGTAATTTTCGGGTAAGGCTAACTGTCAATCGCAGGAGGTTTTGTATTACTCGCATCACCAAGTAAAATCCCCGCCCAGCCACTTGTATTAACAAAATTTGAACCATTTGTAATAATGTTTTCAACGCTGGCAGAAGTTAAATAGTTGGTATTATAATATCCATAAATTTCTTTATTAGTTTCTTTATCTTTAAATAAATAAACATATTTATCAATATCTTTAATAAATTTAGTTCTTTGTTTAGAAATTAGCTTGCTACCCCGCATATTTGGCTCAAAAGTTAAACTTAAACACATTTGTCCATTAGCAGAAGGTAAAAATAAATCAATTCCGCTATCTTTTATTTTAACTAAATTAGGCTTAATCGAAAAAGTAGAAGCATTAGTAATTAAATAGTTAGTATCGACTTCATAGCCATCGTCTTCACCACGATAAAGAAATTTAATTTCTTTAAGTTCCTCATTTTCACTATTTTCACATAAGTCAGAATAAAAGAAATAAAGCGGGCGTTCATAGTTAAATAATGAGTGAAAATCGCCAGTCCAGTTATCATCTTTATTTTGCTGAACTAAACTCAAACTTTCATTCGCAATAAAGTTAGCTAACTCATCAAAATTATCAATATTTTTCAGCTAATAAAAATACAGTGGTTCATTAATTGTTTGCTCAATTAAATCAGAATCATCTGCGCCATCACCAATAGGAGCAATTTTCCAATCAGTGCCCGCAACCACAACATTCCCAAGTTCAATGATTGTACCTTGATTATTATCCAATTCTGGGTCAAACTCTAAATCAAAGCCAGTTTTAGATAACTCATTTACAAAAAGCCCCAAACAGCTATAAGTAAAGGTATAATTATCGCTGTTTTCTTGAACTTCTTTTATGATAAAGTCATACCATTCATCTTTATAGAGAACTTTAACTTTTCGTTCATTAAATAAGTAAGGGACAAATGGGTTATCTACAAAATCTTGAGTTTCGTTATCAAAATAGCGATAATAAAGAGAAAAAACTAAACCTAACTGCCCATTAACATTAATCGTTAAAGTTGGATTATACACCATTTGCGGGGCGGTCATTTTATCAGAACCAATTATTGCAATTTTATCTTCTTTAAAAAAATGTCTAATTTCATAGGTTGATTCAGGAAATTGCTCTTTTAATTGCTCTACCGCAACGTCAGCATCCTAAACAGAATAATAAATTTCAGATAAAATTTCGCCATCCTTTAAAATCTCCCAAGCATTTAAATCATCCCAAAGAGAGATTTCATAAGGACTATTATAAATATTTTTATCCATAAAATCCCTCCTTAATAGTAAATATAATCATACTAAATAAATGTTAAATCGGTTAAATTGGCTCCAGTGGTCCAAGTATCAGTTGAATCGCAGTCAATTTCAATTGTTAATTGTCCATGTGAGCCAGCCGCCTATGATGCTAGTGCTTGTGGCGGAATTTTAAAGAAATGTCCAGATTGAATTTTATTATTATATAAGTTTGTTGTCAATTTGTTGTACTAATCTACACCTTTAATTAAGTGAGCGGCTGTGTCAATACACAACCCATAATCATTTTTTGCTAATTTTAAAGGTGGAAACTGCTTAAAGGTGAGCTAATTTAAAATTAATCCATTCTACACTAATCTAATTGCCTTAATTTTAGGCAAGTTAATTTGATTTTCAGTTTGGCTATTCGATTTAATGAAGAGTTTAAAATCAGCTTCAAGATCGCCCGCATTATAAACTGGAATATGAACTACATTATTAATGGCATCCAACTATGCAATATCTAAATTGCCTTGTTCATTCATCATACCAGTAGAAGAAGCCCATTCCTACTTATTATAATAGAGTAATCCTTGTTCATTGGAGAAAGGCTTATTACCCTCTACCATTAAATCATAAATTCCACTATAATCTTTATTCTAATTTTCTGCTGTAATAGTATCGGGATAAATAATAAAATCGCTATTATTCCCTTCATTAAACTCATTTAAAAACTTATGAACACTGCGAGCATATGGATAATAAGCAACTAAATTTAAAGTGCCTTCTCCTTTATAAATGCGAGTCCCCTCATCTAAATCAAAGCAAAGATGTTGAATAATTGCCGATTGAGCAACTTTTACCATATAATATTTATAAGGCTTTTCATCTGAAATAAACTATTGGGGTTTTTTTGTGCTAAAAACTTGTTTTAATCGTCTAAGTTGTTCTTCCGTTAAGTGATCAAAAGCAAAAGATAATGTAACTTCTTTTTGCTAATTGTCACTTCCAAAATAATAAATTCCGTCTTTCCCTGAAACCGTAGCGGTTTTATCTTGAAAATTAGGGAGCAGACTTTCTTCAAATCTGCTCCCATCACTTATTCTTACGATTCCAAGTTCAGAGGAATGGACACCACCAAAGGAAAAACCAATGTAATCACCTTGTTGTGCCATTTTAATTCCTCCTTTATCTCAGTCTATTGATTGCATTGCCGTTTCTATAAAGAGCGTCTTGACTAATTAATTTCTTAATTTTATCTGCCATTTTAGTCACATCATAATCGTCGGCAATACTCTCCACATTTATGTCAATTTCGTAGTAGTTGTCTCCATTATTCTTATTATTATCGGTTAAATCGCGATGAGGAGACTTAATGGAAATTTGCAACGCCCGCAGTAAATCTCGAAGTTCAAGGAAATTTGCTGTGTCTTTAGAATTTAATACGAGTTCTGGTTTGGCGAATGTGCCGTCAAGCCAAGCTGGACCAGTTTGAGTGTTGAGACCGCCAGTTTTATACTTAAACTTACCGTAATAGGCGTCCCAGTATTCATCCGAATCATTTCGGTATTTATCTTTATCCCAATTAATTTTTTGATCTCGAAGACCTTTTTCTAATTCTTGTCTAGTTAAAGTTCCACTATTATCTTTATCATATTGACTAGGATTAATTAAATCGCGAGCAGCTCGTATCTAACGATAGGAAGGAACATCTTTATTCCCTCCATAAATAAATGGATTCTTATCATTATAATTCCAAGAGCTTGTTCCCGTCAATTCTCCACTTGAATTTAACTTCAATCCATTATCTTTAGTATTACCAGAAATATGCCATACATCTGTATTGCCACGTCCGCTATTAGTAGCACCAGAAGAAGAAGAAGGGGTAGAAGGTGCAGAAGGTTTAACTTCAGGTTTCGGTGGTTCTTTTTTAGTGCCAACACCCGCGGTCTCCATTGTAGTAAAACTTCCATCATAATTCTAAAAAATTTCACTATATCTTACACCATTACTATCAACAACATCGCCATTTTTATCAACTGTCCCTGTCAGCCATTGAAGTTTACCTTGCTCATCATAGGCACTAAAGGTAATTTGCTTACCGGCTTCAACGCCAATATACTCAAGTTGCCGTCCGGTCATTAAATAAGCCATGCCAGCTTTAACGGTTTCAGTTAATTCATCAAGCCAGGTCATTTTAGAAACTGCACTCATTCCTTGCCAGCCAGCTTCACTTTGGAGTAAGTCAAATAACTCTGATTGTTTAACTAAAGCTCCTTCTTGATCAACACCAATATCCATTAAATTATAAACTTCTTGCCACAAAGCTCCAGTTTCTTGAGCCATTTCTAAATTTTTAGTCATTAAATCAATTTGAACTTGACGTTGCTCACTTGCCTTATCATTTTGTTCTTTAAGTTCATCAATTTTTTGGTCAATTAACTGATCAGTATAATCTTCTTGCCCTTCAGTAAGCTCTTTTTGAAGGTCAAGAATTTGTTTGGCATTAGCATTAGAAGTATCAGACCGTAAGTAATCTAACCGTTTTTGCTTATCAGCTAATTCAGTTTCTGTTTTTTTATTATCGCGGGCCTCACGCTCTTTATCAATTGCATCTTGCATTGAATCAATTAATTTAGAATTAGCGTCGGTAATTGCTTCACTAATTTCAGTTAGTTTGTCAATTTCTTTTTGATAACGGCTGACTAATGCATCAAAAATTTGCTGTTCAAAATCTTTAAACTCATCTTTGCCTTGGTCAATAATTTCACGAATTTTACCATCAATTTCAAGAAGGGACTTTTCTGCTTCGTTCATTTTTTCTTGAATTTCTTCAAGTTTAGAAATGTAATCTTCAACAGCTTCACCTTTTTGTTGATCACTAATTTTATTGACTGCATCCCAGTTAATTTCAACTGTATTATCATCCCAATTAAATGTTGCATAGCGTCCAAGTTCAGCTTCGCTTAACATAGTTCGCTTGCCTTGGTCTTTTTTAGTATCTCCTGAGCCGCTACCAGAGCCACCAAAATTAATTACATGAAGACCAGAAGAACTGCCACCACCAGAAGTTAAACCAGTTCCCCACTTCATATTAAAACGAGTGTCATTAGTATATTGAGCGGTTGCCTGTTTTGCTTCAAGTTGAAGTTCTGCTTTACGTTTTTCATAGGCTTCAGAATTGAGACTACGAGATTTTTCAAGACTGGCTAATTGAGCTTTTGCATTTTGATAAAGTTCTTTTGCGGTTTTATTGCGGTCTTTTAAGATATTATTATATTTCAGTTCAAGTTTTTCACGTTTTTCAAGTTCGGCATTAATGTCTTGAGTTAAATTATAAAGCCAGTCATAGGAGTTGTCCCATTTATCTTCCTAATTTCCTCCCATATCACCTTTATCACTAGAGCCACCACCGCCAGAAGGCTTATCCTCTTTATTTATGTGGTCGGTTGTGCCACGCTGATCAGTTGACACATTTGATACTAAACCTAAATTTTTTAAACGATTAAATGCATCAGTTAATGCGGCTTTACGGTTAGTATTATTATGTTCAGTAACTTCAGCCTAAGTCAAAGTCTTTGTCGGATTTTGATACCCTCCAGGAACGGTTGTTCTACTGCTCCATTTTTCCTGTTCTGCCATTATTTCAGGACTGCTATTCGTTTTTGAACCAACAAAGTTATAAAGACTTGAATCGTCTTTACGTTTAAAACTCATGGCAATTTGCGAACCCACCTATAAAGAGGTAGAAGTTCCATCTTTTACCCAAGAAACAGTTTGGTTCCCAGGTTCGCCACTAACTTCCTGTCTATAATTGGAGAAGTCTGCAAATAAGGGTTTCTCGGAATATTCTGTATCCATCTCAAAACCCATAGCATCAGCAATTTGATTAATAATATCCGCAGCATTCGTCATAATATTTACTGCCTAATCACTATCAGTAGTAGCTGTACTTTTCAATAATGCCAACCGCATAATAATTGTACTTAAAGCCCCTAAAATATCAGACATATCACTTTGTCCTGAAATTAAAAGAGTATAATCCCGATCTACCAATTGACCTAAATAATTTGCTAAATTTAACGCCGCGTCAGTTGCATTATCTGTATTCAGAATAGTATCAATTTCAATCGGGTCAATTGAAAGCCCGCCTAAAGCTATCGCTTTTTCTTTAAGTTCTTCTAATGCTTTTGTTCCCGCTTCCCCTTCTTCAGTAATTGTCTTGATTAAATCTTTATATTGTTGAACAAAATTACCATCAACTTTTATTCCCAAATAAGCAGATAATGTTTTAGCAATTTCTGCGGCTTTTGCAGCATAATTTGATTTAGATAAACTTTCATCTAATTCATTAATTTGGCTTTTTAATTCATCTAAATGTGCGCGATCTTGTGCACGAGCGATTTCATCAAACGCTTCTCCCAATGCTCGCCCATAAGCTTCTACTTTTTCTGCGGAAGCATTTTCAATACTTCCACCTAAAGCTTCCCAAGCTTTCTGGGCTTTAGTAATAATATCCATATTAACGCCTTCAGTGGAATTGGATAATGCTACCATACCCTAATAATAAGCGGTGGAATTTGCCTAATCACCCATTGTGAGATATTCAGCGGCCTAACTTTTTGAACGCCAGGGATTCTGCGATTGCACTTTATAAGAAACATCTTGGGTAATAATTTGTGCGATTTGAGCAGTATAGTCTGTGGTCAATAGTTTAGAGAGTTGGAAATACATATCATCAACATATTGGCGACCATTAGCATTAGTAATATCTAAAGTCCCCCAATCTTGAATTAAATTAATTCCTGCTTTTTGTAATGGTTCGCTCCATTTGTTATCTTTAGACTATTGAGCCATTGCTTCTAAAAATCCCACTTTTTCTGTATAAGTTTCGGCAGAGGCCCCCTGATTAATCTATTCCACAAAGCCTTTGTCTTTACTTATTTGATCTTGAAGGTAATCCTTTGCTTTCAACTATTCCTAACTTTGACCTAAAAGAGCCGAAGTATTTTGATAAATCGCCTAAGTTAAAGTTTCAATTGAAGACCCTAAATACACCCATTCTCCGTCTAAAGTTTGCGTGAACCAATTACTTCTATCAGTGCCATCTGCACTTAAAATTGTTTTTAAAGATTCATATTCGTCATTACTAAAATTCCGTTGTTGATTTTCTCTGATATTACGAATAAATTTATTACTCGTTTGTAAATTTTCTAATACTGCTGAAAAGTCAATTTGCTTAACAGCGTTATTTAAAGAAATATATGAATTTGCAATTTTATCAGCAACATCCTAAGTAATAACTCCACTTTGCACTAAAGTATTAGTATAAGCTTTAATGGAATTAATACTTGAACGATCCGCCGCAGATAAAGCTTTAGCAATTTTCACTTTATCTTTCATATCCATATCACTAGGTAATAAACTATCCCAAACTTCTTGAAAATCTTCGTCACCCACCGCGGTTTTAATCTAATTTGCGAAATTAGACAAAACTGTTGCAGCCGCGCTATCTAAATCACCGAATGCTTTAGCATTATCTTCGCCAAAATATTCAGTAAAACGTGCTATACTAGCATCAATTGCTGCTTGAGCTTCTTCGGTAATTTGATTAATCTGGGCGGTAAATTCGCCTTCTGTTAAATTAGATGCAGTGCGTAATGCTGTAAGAGCATTATAATTACCATTCATCGCGGCTAATTGGTCTAAATCATCTTGTGTGAGCGATCCCATTGCAAGATGCGTTATTAAGCTATCACTACCAGCTTTGCCAGCTACTGTCATTATCTCGCCAAGTTGCTACTTTTGCCAAAGCTGCTCAATTTCTGTTGTAGCTATTGCTTGAAGAGTTTCTTGATCAAGGGTTCCATCACTATTAGTAAATTGACTTAAATCTTCATTGCCAAACAATATTCTGTTGATTGCCTTCCAAGCAGCTTTGCTATTATTGCTAAATTTTAAGCCTGAAGCAGTAGCACTAATACCTCTATGCTCAGAACCAAATTTACTGTTTAAAGCTTCTTCCCAATCAGTTTCTTCTAATACTCCGCCTTCATTGAAATAATTATTAGCAATATCTAATTGTATATCTTCGGCAGTTTCTTTCTTGATTTCTTCGCCTTCAAAAAATGATTGAGCATTTAAATCCTTTACTAATTCTTCATTACGTTTCTAATCTGCAGTTTCCTATAATTGTATTTCTTTTAAAATAGCCTATTCATAATTAACTGCCGCCGACATTAATGAAGTTGTATTCTTAATATCAGGAAGTTGAACAGCTATATAGTCTGCAAAAGACTAATCAGTATTAGCTTTCTAATAGTTTTCATAATATTTATCAAAACGAACTGTCTGTCCTTGTTGTGTAACAGAAGAAGAGCCATACGCCCTTCCAACGTGAGTAGTAAAATATTTACTACTAGCTGTTCTGCTTTCAATTTGAGCTTCAGTTAGTTGTTCCTGTAAAGTTTTATCAATGAGTGCGCTTGTAATTGAAGATGCGGTTTTTGTTTTAGTATTAATTAAATCCTCTAAAGACTTTTCATCAATTTGTAACTCTCCAAATTCACCTCGTTCCGTAGTCAATTTTAACCCATCATATTGCTGTAATAAAGTTAAAACATTTTGGTTTGCTTCGACTAAAGCCTAATTAAACTCAGTTGTCCCGTAAGTTAACTCTTTTAATTTATTTATAGTAGAATCCTAATTATCTTTCCAATCTTTTAGTTCATCAATTGATTTATTAGTGTTATCTAAAGCATCATTTAAACCTTCAATTTGTTCTTGAATTTTCTTTAATTTATATTCATCAGAATTTATATAAACAAGATGTGCAGCTAGTGCTAAAGCGCCAAGTGCTCCAACAACTATCGCTAAGGAAGGCCCCATTGAACCCAATATCGTGCCGAATTTAGCCATACGGCTCGCTGCACCTCCACTTGCGGTTTGAAGCTCACTCAGAGCATTTTTAGCACTAGTAATATCCCCCAGGCCTTGCCGCTGAGCATTGCCAAGTTTTAAACCAGACCAAAGATTCTTAAACCCACCAGTTAATTTGGTATATTGGCTCATATCTGCTGTCATTTCTTGTGCTTGCGACAATCTTGAGCCTACTGGAATTAACTCATTACTAAATACTCGCTTAATAGCTTCCTTATTAATCTCGCTTTGGAGTTCTTTGGTTAATTTTTCACTTAAAGTACTTTTAAAGAGTCCCTAAATTCCTTTAATCATATCCTTGGCCATACCAACAAATCCTAAATTGCCAAAATTTGCAAAGCTACCACGCATATAAGATAAAAGGGATCCAATATTTTCATCACCAGTAAATCCATTCGATACGGCTTTAATAGTATTTGCGTCAATACCAGCCTTTGCCATACCTTTTGCTTGCACAGCATATCTACGGGCATTAAAATAACCTAACCCACCCTATAATAAACCGCCACCAAGCTATAGAGCTGTTCCAACAACAGCTAATTTCATGAAAGCACTAACTAATCCATCAGTGCCTTTTGTTAGTTTATTTATAACTTCTAATAATTTTGTTAATAAATCAATAGAGCCTTTAATTAAATCGGAATTAGCAATTCCCATTAAAAACTCTTCCCAGGCGTCACGAAGCTTATTGACTTTTGCGTCTAAAGAATCTAAAGTCTTTTCAAACTGCCCTTCTGCAGATCCTTTACTATCTTTCGCGGCGTTCATTAATTCAGTTAAACGAGCATTATTTTGCATTAAAGCAATAAATCTCGATTGCTGACGAGAACCTGCCGCCTAAGTTGCTATGAAACGCTAAACCGTCACGTCCAATGTGTCCCAACGTTGAGACAACTCATATAAAATATCATCGAGGCCTTTTGCCCCAGTGAAAAATTCATTTAAATTAATTCCTGCAGCCCGTAAAGCTGTGGAAACCTTATTAACATTAATTTCTTCTCCTTCACTATCTTTTCCCATTAACTGATTGGAGGAGTAAAGTTTTTTAATTTCGGTAAATCGACCAATTATGGTCTTCATCGCAGTTCCTGCGGTCTCAGGTGCTTCCTGCGTCGTCTCCAAAATTTGAGCCAAAAATGCCGAGACATTTTCGAACTGCATATTTGCGGAGTAAGCAATAGAAGCAGTTTTCGTCATAGCAGTTGCTAATTGCTATGTGTCAGTAGCTGTAATTTTAGCTAATTCTGAATAAACATCATTAACTCGCTATGCTGACATATCACTAAGTTCCATATTAAAACCACGTAGCGCAGAAGTCATAGCTTTTGTGGCAGTAGCATATTCCATGCCTGCGATCTTTGTGTTCCCTTTAAAGCGTTAATTTAAAGGCGATTTAAAAAAATCAGCTATATATCACTATATAGAACAGACTATATCTTACCATTAAGGTTTATCTGCTTCGAACTACTCAGTCCTACTCTCTTTCGAGATAGTCGTTGGGCTTTTTAAAAAAGAAAAATAATTATCTAATTTATCAATGTCATAATAAGGAATTTCAATTAATGGGATTTCTTTCTCTTTACAATACTCCCGTTTAAGTTCATCCCGCTATTGCTATATTTTATAGTCATCAAAGCCTGGTATCTAATGATAATGCTATTGCCCTTGAACTTCTATTAAATATAACTATTCTTCTATTTTAATTGCAAAGTCAAAAGAAGAATAACCATTATTACAATCTCTAAAATGAACCTATTCTGAAAAATCTACGCCTAAAGTAGTTAAATAGGCTCTTACTTTTTTCTCTAGTGTAGAACGTTTCCCCTAACACTTTGGACATCCGCGAGAAATAGAAAAATTCCATAACTTCCGCTCAAAGATAAAGCCACAAGTATGCTAAACCAGAGCTTTCTCAGAACTATTTTTAAATTTTAAAATTTTAAATTCAGTATTCCCTGCATAATTGTTTAAAGCTTCTTGAGCTTCTTTTAAAGTTCTAGGAGCACGAGATTTTACGATTGAACAATTTGGACAATAAACATTGTTTTTTAAAATATGAGCAGGATAGCGATAAAAAAATTGCTTACAATTATTGCAATATAATTTTGCACGATTATTAACTCCATTCCACTATACCAAATCAATATTAAGATTTTCTTGTAATAACTACTCTACTTTTAATTGCGTCGAACTTTTTTTCTATATTCCATCCAAACATTTTTTACATCCATATTTAGTGCGAATTAGCGTTCGATATTCATTACGATAATCAACTTGCCCACATTTATTACATTTATAAGTAATTTTATGATTAAATCCATTATATTCTAAAACAGTAAGATCACTATTTGGAATATATTGTTTAATTTTTTCTTCAATTTCTTTATATGACATTAATATAATTCTCCTTTTTTAATTAGTTGCTGATCACGTATTATTGATTTTTAGGTTATCTACCATGAATCGTCCTATTTCTTTATTTCTGCTTTCGCAACCCAAAGGATAAGGTAAAATAGGGCATATACGCTTTCCAGCAGTTCAAATAATTTTCACGCTTCTTATTTATAGATGGTTTAACGTGCCATCTTCATCGTTTCTGTGGATAATTGCATAGCTTCAGCGGTATCCAGTCCTTGCTGATAATAAAGAGCGGCAGTTTTGTAAGCACCTTCTGTTGTTGCACCTAATTTTTTCGCCATTGTGGTATATTGAGGTAGCTGCTCCCACATATCTCCAACACTAAAATCAGTTACAACAGCAGTTTCAGTCATCGCCGCATCAAGTTTTTTAACAGTGTCATACGCTCCACGAATGGCACGTTTCAGCAAATTAAAACTGTTTGTTAAGCCAAAGAAATATTGAGCTTGAGATTTTAATTGTTCAAATTCAGAGTTCATTTGCTGAAGCGAAGTAGTCGCTTGCCCCAAATTGCCCAAACTACTACGTATTTTGTTTATTGCATTCTCTGAAGCTTGAACTTGTGCTTTGGTTTTACCAAATTCATCATTTAACTCTTTAACTCTATCAGAATTAACTCCAAGCAAACGTTCTTTTAATTGTTGAACGCCTTCGGCACTTCTTTCGATACCGTCGGTTGAAATACCAAGTTGCTCTAAATCAGAAAAAAGCTTATCAATTTTGCCTTTACTATCAAAACTATCAAATGCTTTCTATAATTTTTCAACTTCTTTAGTTTTTTCATTTACCATAGATGAAGCTTCATTTTTTTTCTGAAAAGCATCTTCAAAGTCATGAACACGGGTAGTTGCTTCATCTATTTTTTGAATTAACTTATCAAAATCAGCTAAATCTGATGTATTTAAAATATCAAAATTTTGCCCTTCTGCTCGCAGTTGTTGAAGTTGTGCCCGTGCAGAAGATATAAATTGTTGGGCTATATTTGAAAAATCAGTTTTATTAAAATTTGTTAATCCAAAAGACTAAGTTAATTCCTAACTAACAGCTTCTTTTTGAAGCTAATTCATAGCTAATTTAGTTACTAAAATCTTAGTGCGGACGCCCTCTAAAGAGGATTTTAATTGCTCCCATTTTTCAGAATTAATGTCTGTTGTTGCCATTCTTTGAGAAATTGAAATCTCTGCCGAACGCAAGCCAGCATAAGAACGCTAAAGTTTTTGAACTGATATATTTTCTGTCTAAAGCTATTCAGCAACAGCATTTTTAACAGCATTAGTTTTTGCACCAGTTGTTCCTCTTAGCTATTTCCCCTCTTCAACTACTCTATTATATTGACTTTGAAGCTAAATTAATTTTGTTAAATTATTATAGTCTTCATTATTCGTTGCTTTGGGAGTCTTCTTACTTGCATTAGCTTCAGCCGATTTTTTTATAACAGCATCTAAAGATTGCTCATAACTTTTAACTTGGCGTTCTTGCTCTTTCCAAGCCTATGTTGTAGTTTTAATATTCCCAAAAGACTCCAGTTTAATTTTTGCTTCTTCTAAATTAGCTTTATATTTATCTAAATCTGCTTTTGCGTTATTTAAATTAGTAGAAGTTGTTCCTAACTCTTTATACTTTTTTAAAAAACCATCAATAGAACTAACTGCTTTGCCAGCGTTCTAAACGAAACTTTCAGGGAATAATTTCATTTTTTCTGACAGCGAAGCGTTAGCAATTTCTTTTTGCCGTTCAGTGATTTGATTAAAAATTGAAATTATTTTATGACCGCTTTTCTCAACTTGTTTCTCATCAATTAAATCAATTTCACCATTTTTCGTTAAACTTTTAAAATTTAAAATTTCAGATTCAAAACTTCTAAATAGTTTTTGAAATGATTTATCTTTTCCAAAATCAAACTTCAAACTATTTAACTAATTTTCAATTTGTTTCTTGGTCCCTTCTAAATTAGAAACCTGCGTTACTAATTCAGCATCTATTCTAATTTTATTAGCCAAAATAATGCCTCCTTAAAACATAAAAAATAAGCCAGCATTAATAAATTAATGCTGACTTTATATATCACTATCTATGTCATCGTCGAGGAAGGCTATTTCCATTACAGTTTTATTTGTCCTACCACCCGCAGGATACGCCATTAAAACCATTTTCCCCATATGCGGATCAACAGTTTTTCCTAATACCATAGATAAATCAGACATTAATTTAAATTTTGGAATTGTAATAATTCCAGTCTTTACTTGTCCTGTAATATCATCCTTTTCTTTTGTCCTTGCTTGCAAAGACAAAAAGCCATTTAATGCGGCGCGACCAATCACCGCTGTTGTAGTTTTCCCTTCATAAATGTAATAATAATCTACTATAATTTCAGTATAATCGGGGATTTCTATAAAAGTTAATTCCTTAAAATTATTAGGGTTTAAAGTATATGAAAGTTTTTGCCCAGTTTTTCTATTGTAACAAAAGGGTTCATTATGCGGTTGCTGTGATAACATAACTTTCCCATTTTCTATCTCTAAAAAGTCTCGCTGACTAACTAAAACTGGATTTTTACGATTGCTTCCAATCAATTTTAAATCGTGAAGAATAGCAAACTATTCTTTTGAAAAAATACCTTGCTATAAAATAATTCTCATCCCTTCAATATTTTCCCAAGAAACTTGCGGCGGATTCTCAAATCCACCATTAGCACTAATATGTTTTGATATTTCATCAAAATTGCCAATTGAAACCTTATCTAAATAAATTACAGTTTCGCCTGCTTCAATTTCACGAGTCCCTAATTTAATTGGTGTATTAGCTTTTATACAAACATCATATAACTCTTTAAACGAAAATTCTGATTGCATAAATTCACCTTCATAAAAAGAAAACGGGCAGTATAATACTGCCCGCTTATCTCACGTTAATAAAATTAACCGTCCATATTCAGAACGGCTACGTTGTTAACATTTAAAATGTGGTTATGGACTAATTCAACAGTCTCTTCACCGGCTTCTGTGCCACCATCAAGACTATATTTAATAAGTCTAACCATTTTACCATCAGCAGGACGAAGAATTTTTAAGTTCATATCGAATGTAGAAGCATCGCCTTCTGCTTCCATGGTAAGAGTGTTTTCAGAAGTAATTTTTGCCTTCGGGAAGACAAGCTGGAAAAATTCATCTTTTCCGCTATCTTGAGAACGAATATAAGTATCTCCTGTAACAAAATAAGATCCAGGGAAGCTATTCGCAGAAATATCAATGATATAACTATCAGCAATAGCTAAGTCGAAGGAGCAGAAATATCTCTGACCTACTTCAAATTGAGTAACTACTTTGCCTTCAGCATCATAGAATTTCGGATTTAACTTTTCATAGACCATACCATCGGGGCCTTCATATGTAGCAGACCAACCAGAAGCATCAGAATATTTCTGATTTTCTCCTTTGGTAGGAAGAGTAGTCGCAGTAGCTGCAAACTCTTCGGTCTTCATAATTAAAGCTCCTTTTGTGCCTTTCTTTACAGTTTTTACTTTACCATTACCAAACATGATTGCCATAGACTTTGGAGAGAACAAGGCATCAGTTAAAGTTACATTAATCTCTTTATTGAAGTCCCAAGAGATTAAAATCGCATTACCCTTACCACCACGGTGATCAGTAGATTCCGCAGTCTGCTCCATTGTAGAAACTTTTAAAGTATCTAAATAGAGCACGGGATTGGTAGGTTTGCCGTTACTATCTAATTCATAGAAAGTAACGTCACAGACTTCCTTAATACCATATTTATCAAGAATAGAAGCCATTTAAAATACCTCCGTGTTTTCAAAAATTCTGTGTCTAAATAAATAATTATTCATTTACATCTTCCATCCAATAAATTGGATGAACTTTTTTGCTATCGGCGCCCGCGATCAAAGAGCGAACATCAATATCATATCTTTCTTTATTCTAATATGTTGTTATTAAGGGATGAATTGCCGCATAACTCATCTACCCAATATTAAGTGGAGTTATTCCAATTCCCATACAACAGATTGAGGCTAACATAGTTTTTAAACTCTATTTTGAAGCGGTTTTCGCTTTTATTTTATCCCGATAACGAGATAAAGCCTTCATTCGTTTTAATTTAGGATTTGTAATAACTTCATATGGTGCAACTGGTTTTTGTCCAATTGCTTGCCGCAATATATTCTAAAATTTAAAATAGTTTTCTTCAGTTAAATAAGGTAAGGAAGTTAAACTATCTAAATTATTAGTCTCTAATAAAATTTTTTCTACATCGCCGATTAAAATTTTTTTCTCTTCATACATAAAAGTAATAGAAGTATGACAAAAAAACTAAAAAGCATTTCTAATGGCTTCTTCAATTTGTTTTTCTGCATAACAACTCATAAGTAAAAACTCAAATGGCGTAGGAAGCTTTTTAAAATCTATATTTTTTTCAACTGCATTATCTTCAATTTCTTCTTGAGTAATTAATAAAATAGTTGAATATTCTCCGAAATCATTACAAGTTAATACTTGCTTTACTGTTGGTGGATATACAAAGAAGTTTTTTGAAAATTCATAGGGCTATCCAATGAAAAAAATTTCATCAATCATATGCTATAATCTCAAAAACTTGCTGATAACAACAAATTTCTTCTGTTACATAGTTAAAGGAAAAATCTCCACCTTGCATTTTTCCTAACCCATTAATAGTTTTACCATTCAAACTTTCTTCAATTTCACCTAAAATTGCGAAAGGTCGTAAATTATCGCCATCAATAAAAAACTACGTATTAGGTACAAAAGTCTCAATTGCGATTATAACTCGTTTAAATTCTGGATTACTCACCAATTGCATTGCATCAGAAACTCTTACTACTACCATGGACTAAGCGCCCTCTTTAGGCCCTATTCTTGGAGTCAATTTAATTAACTTTTCAAAAATTTCTTTTTCCTTTTGTTCTTGTGTTAGATGCGGTTGAGTAAGTGCGTCGGCGCCAGTATAGTAAAGCAAATTAACTAAATTATCATTAGCCAATAAACGACGAATAATTTTTTGAAGGTTTTCACCAATTTCTTTACAATTTCTTACTGCCATATTATTCACCGTCCTTTTTTAGCCAAGTTAATCCAGTATTTTCAGGGGTTTTAATATATCCATCATCAACTGCGCCTCGGTCATATTCATAAAGAGGATCAACAGTAATATATTCAACACCTTTAGTTGATTTTGTATCCATACCAGTTACACGATAAGCTTCACGCCCGCTTTCATCAGTTAATTCAAAATAATCATCTTTTTTTATATAAGGATTTGTGGGAGTAATGAAGAAACTCATTTTTAAGTTTTCTGTATAAAGAGTAGCAGACCTACTACGAGATTGTAACTCATCTTTTAACATATTATCTTCTTGTCCATAAAAATATCCCCAAGTAGAACGAGCAATTCCATCACGATCCCGCCATTTAATTTCATGCGACATCCGTAACATTATATAACGATTATAACCGCTTGCTTCAATTTGTTCTAACCAATAAATCATCCAAGGTTCAAGGGTATCCTTTTCCTTATTAGACTTTGGAAGCCATAAAATTGTGCCCGCAGGCATTATCAAAGAAGTTCGAGTTAATAAATAATGAAGTGTCTTTGTATCATCTTGCTTATATTTTTCAAAAGTACCTGGATGAACTTCATCATTATAATTAAAAGCAACAAGATAAACACTTCGCTACATTTTCATTTCAAAATTCTATTCACGCTTACCCTACATTCTATCCTAATAATTCTTTCCAAAACGATTAACTCGTTTCATATAAATATTTTCTAAATAGCTCATTAGTCTTCTTTCCCTAAAAGAGTCATACAATCAAAAATTGTAGAACGAAAATAGTCGTAGCTTAAATACCGACAAGATGATAATTTATAATAAAGAATGTAGTAATTAATAGGACGCTCTTCATCAGGCTATCCCATCAACTCAATTAAAATAGAATTTAAAAATGCTTCCCAGTCACGACCTTTTTCTCTTTCACAAAGCAATCCAAAAAGTTTGTTTTTCATTTTCGTATTATAAGCGGTTTTTACTTCTTTCATTAAACGCCACCTGCCATTTTAGAAAAATCAAACGGTTTTCCATTACGAGAACGATAATAATTACTTTCTTGCCAATGAGCAACTTCCCGCTCGTCTTTTAATTTTTCTCGAAATTTATCAATTAAATTAGCTTGAGAAAAATCACGTTCATCATAAAGAGGCTTTAAATTTTCCCATGAAGTAATTGTTCTATCTATCCATTCACATTTCATATAAGTGGATAACAATTGAATTTCTTTATTATCTAAATCGCCCAAGAAATTTTCTTGCGTATCATCAAGTTCAAGAGAAGAACGAGGGAACTTAAACCAAGGAAGCGCCGCGCATAAAATTTGAAATTCATCTGCACGAATATCCTCAATTGTCCAATCTCCCCATTCATCTTCTAAAATTTTGCTCTCAAAAGAGTCATAAACTTTTGTCAAAGGAGTGGCCATATTATCCCTCCTTTTTATTGTTAAGTTCTTCCATATCTCGCTTCATCATTAAAGCTTTCATAATGTCTTTATGAGCATAAGGCTTAATTAAATCAGCTCGTGCCATATCTGCTAAACCATTATCAATTGCATAATCAGCTAACGCGGACACTTGCTCAAAACTCAATTTAGGTAAAAGCTCTTTTAATTCGGAAATAGGAGCAACTGTTAAATAGCGATGCATTTGTTGATCATTCAGAATAATAACATTGTTGACTTCTTTGCCATTTTCATCAATTTCTTTTAAACCAACATCAATTAAAAACTGCTCATCAGTAGTATAAAGAATACCATGTCTAAACATATATTCAACGCCAGGCATATAAAAAGCATCCTCTAATGCAGACCTATCGACTAATGCTTTTGCGCCTTTTCGCGCCCACCGCACATTTAAATGTTGTTCGGGAACAAACAAAACCACGTTACCTTTTACAGCACTAATTACTTGTATTTTATTAGAATTATTAATCATTACTCCTTCAACTCCTTAAATATATGAAAGGTAGTAGGAGATTGCCTCCTACTACCTATTATTTTTTATTTATAAATTAATAACCGTAGATGTCCTCATCAACGTTGTTTAAGATTTCAGTATTCTGATAAATACCCCAATCATTATAAGTCATAATGGCAGCACCCATTTTCTTATAGGTATGAATTTCCATAGATTGATCCTTATTTCTGAAATCCCAAATAATAGTCGGACCTTCCATAACAACTTTAACAACTTTGCTATCACGACCAGACGGAAGGACATAAGCCATCTGAGGGTCGATCCAAACTTTTTCGTTGTTCTCATCAGTAAAGGACTGTTGCATCATAATAACAGGGCAACCACGGAACAGATTAATAAAGCCAACATTATGAAGCTGGTCAATATCCTGAGGATGATATACAGCTTGTGCACCGGCTGTTGCAACAGGGACCAAAGCATCAGGACCCATAGCTGCAATAAACTCAGGTGGAGCAAAAATAACTGCGTTATCACCATAACTTCTTACATTGGTAATGATCTTCATCATTTCATCGGGCTTCCAACCATTAACAGAAACCTTATTGTTGGCAGGGAAATTGCCATCTTGGACAGCTCTACGAAGTGCTCTCTGGACTTCAACATAAACAGCATCAGTAAGACCTTCAGTCACAAGTTCCATTACTTCGGACATTGTTTCAGCGCCATCAAGGAAACGCTCAAAGTCAATAGTGGCTGCACCACCAACAGCATGAGCTGCAAGTTCAAAATTCTCTTGATCAAGTCTAAAAGTCTCGTAAAGACCACTTAAACCAACTTGAGTTACGAATTTCCGGGCACGTGCTTTACCAAGCTTGCCTCTTTTAAAAATAGCTTTCTGGTTCTGAGGAACAAACTGAACATCAGCAAACATACCAAGGCTAGAAAGCACCTTTTTCGGTACAACCTGATCAGCAGTCTCAATTATAATATTATAAATATCATATCTATTGCTCATAAACTCATTTAAATTAGATGCGAGTTTATTAAGTTCGCCACGAAGAGCTTCATCAACGCTTTCAGCAGTATAATTAGTAGGGGCAGTTCCCATGGCTGCATGAAGTGCTAAGTCTTTTAATTCTTGACTAACCATATTCTTTATCTCCTCCTCTAAATTATATTACCTGAAGTTTGACGCCAGGCTGGCCATCGGGCATTGTATAATATTTTACAACAAGCATTTCAGCGTCTGCTTCATTTTTAGTTAATTGAATTGCACCAAGTGCAGAATGTTTAGCATAAACTTTAGCTTCTTTAATTTTCTCAAGAGCTTCAATTAAAGTTGCATCATCAGTAAATTCATCACTATCATAGCAAAGGCAGTTAGTAGTAAATTTATCACCACGAGAAAGATAACCTAAGCGAGGATAGAAAGTACCTGCGGGCAGATAAAAATCTTTTAAGCCCTGATGTCTTTCATCATATAAATGTTCAGTAGAATAGTTAATAGCGAGCGGGAGACCCTTTGCTTCAGCACCAGGAAGTCTAACAACTCTATTGATATTATCAACAGCAAGAATCATACCATTTTCAGCATAAATCTTGCCGCCAACATATTCGGCTTGATTTTTAGCAAATTCTTTGTCATATAATGCACACTGTGCTTCAATACGACCGTCTCTGCGGAAGGCACACTGATTTAACTCAATCTGGCCATATCCATCAATTGTAAATCTTTTTAAAGCCATTTGAATTTCCTCCAATTATATATTTGTATATTTATCTAAAAGTTTTTCAAGACCTGTTTTTTCATTAACAGGCTTCGGAATTAATACCTGCGGCGTAGAATCCTGTTTAGAAAAAATAGACTGATTTGCATTTACATACAGCTCAGCGAGATCTTTATTTAAATCAACTAAATTATAGTCCGCAAGTCTTTCTTGGATATCACCAAGACTAGTTGCGTCCATAATTTTAGCATATTTATCTACAAGAGCCTGCTTTTCCTGCATTTCAGAATTAGTCTTATAGGTTTGGAGAGCAGTGTTCTCTTGCGTTAAAGAAGCGACTTGATCATTAAGGGCTTCAACAGAGGTTTGTAAAGAGCTAATTGTTGCATCTTTAGTCTCGCTCTCTAATTTTAAAGTAGAAATTTCATTTGCCTACTCTGTAAATTTTTGTTCAAAGTTAGAAACTAAGCCAAAATTTTCATTAACTTTTTCAAATGTACTACCATTCATTTGACTGAGAGCCTCAAGTGCTTTTTTCTCACTTTCAGAAACGTCAAGAATATAGCATTTTTCAATTTTACTAAGAGAAACACTATCATTTGTATCATCTTTGGTATAATAAACTCTCTCATATTGATGTTCTGCATAATTATATACAACAGCATAATTGTCAAAAACATCACAAAGAGTATAATCAATTTGCCAATTGCCTTCCTCATTATAAGCAGGATTCAGTAAAGACCAAATCATATCTGCTTTATTAGAATCAGAAAGCTTATATAAAAGTTCTTTATTCAAGGTAGAACTACCTCCTTCATCTAAAACATATTTTTCCATTTTACTTACAATTTCATTTAAAGAATTACATAAACTATAAAAACTTGCACCTTCAAAACAAGGTTCTACTTCTTTTCCTAATACACCTAATCCTAAAAAACACCCATCAGTATAAACATAATAACGTTTCCCATCAATATACTGCCAAGATCCTTTGATGTTTTTAGCATAAAGTTCCATAGATTGCGGTCGTTCAACAATTATATTAGCTTCACTATACAGAGCAGTAAATAAATAAACATCTGCACACGCATAGATACGGGTAATGCCATCTTCATCAAGATGCGGCTCCCAAGCAAAATTAGGATTTTCAGGTACAATACCATAAATACGGCCTTTGTTGCGAGAAGTGCCATGATCAGTATAATCATCAGTTTCCTCATCAAAAATTCCTTTTATTGGAGTATAAGGTAAAGTAGCTACAAGCTTTTCAGCGAACTCATCTGTTAAATAAGTACCGTTTCTATTGCCATATTTATAAAAAATACGACAACGAGCTTTAGTAATAACATCATTAAATTTTTCTAAATTGTAAGTAGTTAAATTAAATAGCGTTTTCATTCATTACCTCCGCTATTCGTTGTCGTAGTAGTGGTTGTGCTGGTTTGTTTATCAATTGAAGCTTCATTAGCTAAAGTCTTTGCTGATTTTTCTTCATTGTCTAATTTAGGGCGTCCCACTTCATTAACTGATTTTGAAGCTGTCTAAGTAAAAGACGTAGCAAGCGGAATCAAAGAATCTTGAAGCTTAAGAACGTCATTCTCTAATTCTTTTAAGCTAACTAAGTCATCTTGAGAAATGCCTTGCGCAGCCGCTGGTACTAAAAAGCTATAACCATTAGTTGCCATTTTTAAAGCAGAAGTGATATATTTCTCTTCATTCTGCACACCAACTGCTAAGAATTGATAATTAAAAATTAAATTATAAGAAGATAACTCTTCATTTAATAGAAAACTAAAATACCAGGCCATTTTATTAGCAAATAACATCATAAAAGAAATATCATTTTTAATAGAACTTTCAAGTGTCGCACTACCACCAGAAGAAAAAATTTGTCCGCTAACACCGGCTTGAGAATAAACATTATTCAACATTTTTTCAAGAGTGGTATTTGCACTATCATTTGCGGTGCGTGAGACAATCGCTTCAACATCATCGTAAGTAGTTAATACACTAATATTTTTATTGCCCTTCAGCATCCCTACCGCGGCTGAGTGCATTTCTTCTGCTTCATCAGGTTCAAATAATAAGCGTCCATCATTTAAATGTGGCACTTTTTGAACAAGAATTTTCCTAATTTCATCTAATTCTTTTTCGCGTTCGGTATCAACGGCCGCGTCATATTTTAATGCATGAATTATAGTATTAGCAAAAGGCGGAATTGCTTTATCATTAAAAGCAAAGTAAATGGTCGGCACGCTCGTCAGCAAAATCCAAGGGGACAATAATTTTCCATTAGAATATTTTATCCATGCAGACTGAATTTCTTTAGGGTAGGCTTTTAAAATTAATTTGCGTTTTTCTTCATTAGCTATTGTATTGAAATAACTCACATTAAATTCAACAATATCCAAACCATTAATATCACGATAATTACTCTAACAATAGTCATTCGGAAGCTCCATTAAAGTAAACTAATCTTCATCAACTTTTAAGACAAGACCGCAATAAAGACCATAAGTTAAAGCCTTATAGGCAATTTCTGGCATTAAAGAAGTCAAATGAAGAGAAGCTAAAATGCGGAGGCCACGATTATAACCTTCTTCAAATTTTTTTGCTTTTTTCTTTTTATTTTTTTGCTATGGGATTAAAATTCCACTATATTTCAAAAGAGTAGCATAGTGCAATAAAATTTGTTGATATAATCCGTTAGTTTCTGCAAAATGCTCAGATAATGAGCGAATTTGAGAAACACTTCCACTTTCTAAAATTAATTCAACTTCTTTTTCCGAATATTTTTTTAAATGAGAGTTAGCATAGCCAAGAAACGAAGTGGCGGTGAGTTCGTTTGATTTGGCTATCATTCCTGTAACTGCTCGTCTGTAATTCTCTAATGAAAAGGTATTCAGTTGTGCTTCCATTAAATCCCTCCACTAAAGAAAGTAAGTTTACGTTTTGTATTCCCACGCCGACGTCGCCGATAATATTCTTCTTCAATTTCTTTAATACACCAAAGGCCATAAGCAAAAGAATAATATTTATCATCAGGTATTCGGGTGTTAATTTGCTCTAAAACAAAATCAGACCCAACCTAACGCACGCGAAGGTTCGCCATTTCTTCAAAAAGACGGGTAGTTAATTCATGCGGCATTAATCTTTCAATCCTTTGAAGAGAAGACATTTTTTGTCCAATTTTTGTTGCTAATAGAGCACTTTTTGCTTCTTGTTCCTTTATTAAGAACCTTACTCGCCCGCCTAACAACATAGAATAAGCATTACTATTAATTTGTGATTTTAATTTTCCATTTGCCTTCATCATTGACAAAATACAAATTGCATCTCGCGGCTAAACTAATTTATAATCATCATTATCCATAAAGCCATAAGCAGGAAGATAATTCCCAGCTTCATCATATGACTCTTTAATTAGTTCATCTGTTAAGCCAACTCCTACATTTTGTTTTTATTAAGTCGTTACTCTTAATAACCTATTAAGGCTCATATTTACATATGAGTTCAGACTATATCTTCACTATAAAACTAGTGTCCCCAGCTTCAGATTACTTAATCTTACTTTTAGTCGTTGAACGGTTTAATATATCTTTCCAAGCTTTCTAATTTTTAATTCGTCCAATTGTGTCTGGATGAACAGAAAACTCATTTGCTAATTGAATATTTGATTCTCCTTGCTTACTCCGTTTATAAATTTCAAGTACTTGTTCTGTTGTTAATTTAGCACTTCCATTTATTTCAGGACGTAGATGATTCTATATTGCATGATGAATATTTTCTGAACAAGTGGTCCATTCTAAATTAGTTAAACAATTATTAGTTTTATCTCCATCAATGTGATTAACTTGTAATAATTCCATATTTTTAACGGGATTAAAATTTTCTAAGACCAACCTATGAACTGAATAACGATGCCGTGCTGTTGGAGTATCAGTAGATCATAAAGCTACTTTTAAATAACCATCTTTATCTTTTGTAAAAGCTAAAAATTTATGTGTCTTTTCACTCCATACTCGACCATCATCTGTAATATAATAGTCATATGCTAAAGGATATTTACTATAAGTAATTTTAATTTTTTGCATAAAAGCCTCCAAAAAAAGCTTAATTAAAGATATACTAAATTCGCTGCTGATTGTCCTTACAAAGGAGTTCCCAGCAATTCAAGGGATTTATAACTGATATTAATATCAGTTAAAGGGCTAGTTAAAACCCATTTCCATCAATAATAACCCGCATTGGGTCATAATCACGAATTAATTTTTTTAAATCTCGACATTGTATCGAGAAAGGTTTGGTTTCAGGCGTCCTACCCAAAACAACAATGTTGACTAAGGTGCAGTAAAATTTTTCTGCTTGAGGATTAACTCTAAATACACAAACAACTGTTTGATCGTGTAACCTACCTACGTCTACACTTAAAATGTAAAAATGTTTAGACCCCTCTCTATTAATTTTGTGCAATTCTGGATTTTTTAATTTTCTATATTTTGCAAGTTTATCATATGAATACCAAGAACCTTTTGCGCCACCTCGCCAAATTGATCCATATTCTGCTGCGAAGCTTTCCTCATTGTAAGAAGGCGACATCCGCAATTCATTGACATAATCTGGTTCAAGTAAATGATGAAGCATTGGAACACGATAATCAAATCCCATACAAAAATTATTTTTAGGATTAATAATTGAACCTTCGAATACATCGAGCAAAAGTTCATAAGCATAAGTCCCTTTCTATCCTGCAGAACTCATATAAATTCTTTGCTAATTTGGTTCTTTTGGATTTACACTATTATCTGGAAGTCTACGAGATACATTCATTAGCGGGAGTACAACTTCAGTAAGAGGTGCTTCCTCATGGTCTCTGGTTTCATCCACAAGGCCTCCATGCCGTCTGCCACCTCGCGAACTATCTAAGGCTCCGACTACATCATAACGGCTTCCATTCTTAAAAGTTAATTGCACATAATCTTTGCCAAAGTTGCCAGGGCAATCACTAACATCTCCATCAATAACCTCTTTTCGCAATAGGGGCCAGTGGGCATAAATCTCATAGAGCTTCTCACGCGCTATTTGCGCCCCCTACGACTTGTTTGGGGCTGCGATAAATCGCTTTGTTCCAGGCATAAAAATACATTCTAAAAATTCGCATAAAATTGTAATAAATGATTTAGCTGCTGCACGAGGAGCGGTCATATAAATTTGTTTATAACGCATTACCGCACGAATCATAATTCTCTAATAAAAGAAAAGCTTGAATCCATCTTCGGTAGGTGTAATCGTATCAAGAAACAAATCAGGGTAAGCTGTAAAATGATTCATTACTTTTTCAACATTTCGCTAGTTCTTAATTAAATAATCTTCATTTAATACAATACCTTTTTCTACTGGTGTCCCCAAGCGTTCGCCCACACGAATATTATTGGTGTCAGTTAGCTCTCTATGTGTTTTTAATAAATCGACAATTTTAATCACCTTCTTTTTTTAATTTTGTTTGTGAGCGCGATAGCATAATTTATCATTATGACTATAAACCTTGCGATCGCGCTATGTAATTAAAAAAGAAAAACAAAAAAAGAAATAAAAAAGAAATAAGTTTAAATCTTCTAGTTTAACCTATTATTATTATCTCATTAATTTCCATCTCATGGATTAATTTCTCCTAAATCTGCCTAAAATTCTTCAGCATCAAATAATCCATCATATCCATCACTTTCATATTGGTCTAAGTCAAAAGTTTCTTTCTCAACAAATTCATCACTCTCATTAACGCGGGCATTTTTTAAGGCTTCAAGGCGTCTATTAATTTCTTCACCAATTCCGCTCTCATTAACATATAAACGTTGGTTAAAAGCCTAAATATTCTACATTGTTTCATCAACAATATCTTTTGGCACATCATCATAATAAGGATTCTTCCATCCGCGCTTCTCCATCCAAGCAATTAACTCACCAATTGAGTCAAAATCATTAATATTTTTTGCGTTCTTTGGTGTAAATTCTGCGGTTTTAACTAACTTGTCATAAGCTGTCAAAATCTTATCAAAATCCTAACCACCCCTAATTCGATTATCTAACTCATAAGAAATCTTACAAATTTTAAGAGCTTGATCTGTCTAAAGGGCGCCATTAACATTCTAAGTTGCTAAAAGTCCATTGTATAAATTTTCAAGATAATTCAAAGCCTCATCATCATAATTAGGACCCCACTTTTGCCAAAGCTCTTGGCGGTGAGCTTCAGAAACTAGAGGTATTTCATCTTCAAGAGTACCTTTCTTTTTAAGATCACTAAATGCCTTAAAATAGTCCCCCCAATCAATTCCTTTGAACTCTTCATCTAAAAAGAACTCACAATAAACCTTTAAGTAGTTGAAAGGATTTTGCTCTTTAATTTCCTCAAATTTAGCTGGTACAAAAGGCACATTAAGCCAGCGGCAAACACGATCAACGGCATCCCAATTACTAGCGTCTAGTTCAATTAGTTTAGTAAGGCAGTTCGCGCAAATAGGAGTATAGCCATCTGTGAAAAAAGGCGACCTTACCTGAATAAAATTTTTTTCTGCCATCATCATACCGCACTTTTCACATAATCTCATTCACGATCTCCTCCATCAATAATAACTTGTTTGCCATGGGCAACAAGTGAGTTCAATAAAAGGTTAAGGTTGCGTTTTTGAGTGCGATTAAGTCGATAATAGGCGGCCCGCATATCTGCAATAATAGCGGAGCCAGAGCGAGGAATGGGTTTTGCATCGGGGTCCGCAGAAGGTTCAGCTACCTCAACTCTTAAAATGCGGGCGACCCCTAATAGCTCAATTGGTTGGAGACGAGCTAATTTCTCCTCAAATTCCATTTTAATTATATGTTTTTTCATTTTATTAAAAGTTTTTGTTCCTCCTATTTTCGTTCTGCTCTGCGGCGAGCGTCACACTTTTTACAAATTGAGGTATAACCATCAGACGCACGTGATTTTACTGTAAAATTATCCTTATTTTTAAGTAAAAATGTGCCGCATTTCGTACATTTTTTAAAGTTCTCAGGATTTGTTAAGTTTAAAATTTGTTGCTCGTGGCGGGCGACCGCATCGGCAATTTTTGGGATTATTTTTTGGCAGAAAATTGTGGAAATATAGTTTGGGGTATAGGTTTTCGAATAAGTCTGATTTAGGTAGTCCGCAATTTTTTGATTGGAGAATTTTTTAATTTTGAGAGTAAGAACATCGTTCTAAATTGGGTTAAGATCAGCAAAGTCGATATAATAGTTAAGGACTTTTAAAAATGGAGTAGTTTGATTTTCTGGGACAGAGTCGCGGGCGGTATCTAATTCAGCAAAAAACTGGAACGCTGTGTAAAGATGATCTGTGTTTTTAAAATCAAAATAGGTATGGGTTTGAGAAAGTTCTTTTTGGTGGATCCAATAATTGTGAATAAGGGTTGTTTGGTCAGCAGATGAAATATTAAAAGGGTTCAACTAAGAGAGAGGCTGAAAAGCGAGCTAGTCATTAATTGAGAATGGCGCTGTTAAAATCTCGCAATCAAAGTCGGGAGGTGGCTGTGGGACGGGCGTTATGAGATTATAGGGGTTAGTGCGAATATGTTGGTCAGCGCAGTCCTTAAACATAAATTGCTAACGGCGCAATTCAACGAGGTCGTGGCGCAATTTAAGCCATTGGAATTGAGTAAGTTCTGAAGCTTGTTGATTGGCTTCACGAATTTGTTGAGGGGTAAAACGCTCTAATAGTTCTGCGCGGGGTGGGGTTTCACGCTTTTGATTTTGGTAGGCCCATAAGTCAATAAGCAAATCGGTTTTGTCAATTTGAGCCAAGAGAGTTAAGAGAGACTCAAATTCAGGGGTTCCTTTGAGTAAAGACAATGTTTTTTCTCGCTCAAATTTTTGTTGTGAAGCTTTTGTATAGTAGCGAGTAGATGTAAGCGGGCGGGCCTCGGCTTCACTAAAAATTGGACTTTCAATTAATTGTTCGAGTGATTCGGTTTCGTGTGGAGTATTCCAAGTTTTGGAGCGAGCGTTGAGATCGCATAACCGTTCTTGGCGAGCATTTTGTCCTTCGGAATTTTTGCCCCATAATACATAGTCTGCGGCCTTGTCCAGTTCTGTCATAGACGGCGGGTTGGTTAAAAAAGGTTCATGTGAAAAATAAAAATTTAAAAAATCGGAACGTTGCTATTGCGTTTCGAGTGTAAAATCAAAATTAAGACGATTTTTTTTTGGCATTTTTTTACTCCTTGCCCTATTGGGCAGTTTTGTGAATAGAAAGGCGATTCTCGCCTTTCTGTTCACAGTATAACATAATTTTGAAAAAATGTCAAATTTTTCGCAAAGCGATTTGAGTTTGTGAATTTTTTGAAATTTGAGTTTGTGAATTTTTTGAAATTTGAGTTTGTGAATTTTTTTTACCAGACCCGCCTGCTGGGGTAAAATAAGAAAATTTTCTTCCCAAAACTACCCCCGTAGAATATTTTCTACATTTTTCTATATGGTAAAAAATGTATATAATAGTAAAATGTGGATAAAATCCTAAAATAAAAAAGGCGGTCATTCGACCGCCTGTACTGTTCCGTTTACTATTGTATAACGCCCAAAGGGATTATATTCAATTCCAAGATTTTCTATATTCAATCTCCATCTTTTAACTATCCATTGTATCATAGCTTTTTTGTCATCCCTTGCTTTGCCCGCTCCCTTGGTGCTTGACTTCCTGCCGTTCTCATTGTAAAAATTTATAAATTCCTCTATCGTGGCAATGCGGGGCATAGTATAGGTGGCGGGGGCAATGCTGTTTCCGCCGTGGGCGATTTGATAAACAACAAGCGTGTTTCTATCACCGTTAGCATAAGCATCCAACAGACCCTGCACGCATCCGCCGTTAGTCTTAATTTCAACCTTGCGGGAACGGTTTTTATCACTTACAAGACAATCAACCTTTCCGGCGGGTGAAACAGCATTTTTATTATAGTTACCGTGAACCGGAGTTAAAAGCAATTCAGCGATTTTACCGTCACGACCCTGCGTCCCGTCAAATTCATAAAGATAAAAAGCGGATTTAATGCGGTTTTGACAAGCGGTGTATTCCGTTTTTGTGAGCTTTTTTTCCTTGTAGAGTTCATCTACCTTGTTTTCATAGTTCTGAATAGTCTTAATCATCATTGTAATGTCCCCCTAAAAATTTACAATTTTTCTGTGTTCCCTTTTCGGGAACAATTATATAATAAAGGTTATTTGTGATAGGATTATGATTATTTTATGTGTTTTTTGTGAAATCCGAAAAATATTTTATTGCTAAAATTGTAAAATTTTGGCGGGCAATCCCACTGTGTTAAAATTTTAACACGGAAGGCGGCGGATACACCCGACGGGTGAATTTTTTAACAGACGGCGGTTGTTATTTTTTTAACACCAGAATATGGTATTTTAGCGTTTAGACTACTCAAAAGGTATCAATTTTAATAGTTTGCCTTCCAAATTTTTACTTTTTAGGTAAAGACTGGTAAAATTGGCGTTAAAATTTTAACAAAGAACTACCTAAAAATGGTAAAAAATTAACATAACTTTACAGTTGTGGCGTTAATTTTTTAACACAAGGTATTTTAGTGTTAAAATTTGAACGAACATATGTTCATTTTAATGCATTAAACCGTTAAAGTACTAAATCATTAAAGTGTAGTCTAAATTTAGACTCGAATAGTCTAAATTTTTAGACTACCGTCGCCCGCGAGAGTCTAAATCGAGAGGCGAGCTTCCAGAAATTGAAAGTCAAAAGGAGCTGGGATAAGCTGGGAAAGCTGGGAATTACAGCCCGCTCCGAAAAAAAATTTTTTTAATTGTGTAATCCTATTGACAAAACGATTTACCCGTGCTATAATATAGATGTCCCAAGAGAAGGACACTATTCTGAACTAAAAGGGGCTAATTTGAATGATTAAGTATTACCATTTCTTTGACAAGGCGACTAAAACATATTTCTTTGTTGCAAACGATAATTTGAGAGATGCAACAGCACACGCTAATGGTTGGTTTGAAGACCCAATTTTATGTGATGTTATTGATGACAAAAATATTGTATCTTTATTTGATGAGGATGTCTATTAAGGCATCCTCTTTCTGCTTGTGGTCTAAATTATATAGTTAGACTATTGCAGTCTAAATTAGTTTAGACTACTGGACGAAAATTTTTTGAAAATATTAAAAAACTATTGACATTTTAATCTGTTTATGTTATAATGTAATTGTTCCAAGGGAGGAACGAAAATTCTGAATAAAGAGAGGACACTAAAATGACTAAATACTTCCACTTTTATGACAAGGAAACAGGTGAATACTTCTCCGTTGCTGATGAAAGCAATATTAGTGCAAAAATCATTGCTCGCGAAAACTTCGCCGACCCTGTTTTCTGTGGCGTTCTTGATGAAGAAGAAGTTGACGCGTTGGGAGAAGATGTCTATTAAGACATCTCCTTCCTTTTTAGACTACTATCATTTAGACTGCTTAAGTCTAAAAATGCCCGCTCCAGTTTTTAGACTAAGGGCGGGCGAAAAATTTTTTTAAGAAATTGAAAAAACCTATTGACAGAACTAATCCATTATGCTATAATATAATCAAAGAAAAGAACTAATCATTTTAATAGGAGGACGAAAAATGCTTAACATTTATTATTATTGGAATAATGAAGTTTTTACCAATGCGGAGGAACTCAAAGACGCTATTATTGATTTTATCAGCGAACATGAAAATGGTAGAATTATGTCAATAATGGATGAAATTGGATGTGATTGGAGTAATGCTCACGATTGTGAAATTTGCCGTGGATATGCGGTTGATGGAATGGTTCTTGACATTATACAGAACGAAGTAAAAATTAAAAATGAACTTTTTACGGCAAGCGGCAAACAAATCCAAAATCTTCCAAGACTTTATGATGGCATTGCTCGTAGAAAACTTTGCTTGACGGTTTATTATTAAACCGTCTTTTTCTGCGGGCGAAGTCTAAATGCCCGCTCCCGCTTTAGACTTCATTAGTCTAAGACAGAAAATTTTTTATTTAGACTCCAAAAAAACTCTTGACTTTTTTAATGAATTGTGCTATAATAAAGATAATGAAATGAACAGGAGAGAACCAAAATGAAAAAATTTACAATTAAAAACTTCATATCCGAACTGCTGGCGACATTGGCTTTTTTATGGCTACTTTGGCTTTTATTTTCTTGGGCTGACATTATCTTCCATAATACAAGCGACTATCTTTTCCACAGCTGGAATTTTTTTACACTTTTCTTTTAAACTGAAAAATTTTTCTAAAATTTTCCAAATAAGCTCAAAATTTTCCCAAATTTTTCCAGGAAATCTGGAAATTTTTGGGTTTTATTTAGACTATTTCAGTCTAAAACTGAAAAATTCCAATTTTTACCAATTATAGAAGCTGGAGCCAGCTGAGATTTAGACTATGCTTTAGCCTTTTATCACTTTACCACATTAAAATGTTAAATTACTAAAATATGAACAATTTATGAATTTTCAAAAAACCTATTGACAAATACAACCGGTTGTGCTATAATAGTTATAGAAACAAAAAAGGAGCACCGATAATGAGAACCCTAAAAATTACCAATCTCAATATTTCCCATAACGCCGGAATTAACGCCGAACAGTCGTTGCGTTATTTTCTTCACGGTTATACAACAGCTCACGATAGCCGCCGTTTTGATGAAGCAAGCGATATTGACAATATCAGCGTTAAATCCGCCCATTTTACACTGGTTCAAGGCGGGCTGTTAAACGGCTCGGAGCTTAAACCTATGGTGGATGACTATTTCAGCCGTGTTCATTCAACCGAATTTGCTTATGTAGCTCGTGATTTTACTGTGTATATGATGAACGCTGAGGAGTTTAGAGAATTTTTAATGACATTTGGTACTGTAGAGCGGGACAGCTACAAAAACGGCGGAAAACTTAAAGTAAGAGCAAGAAGCGAAAGCAAAAAAATGGTAGAATGGTTGAACGAGCGGGCAAGCTAAGCCCGCTCCGTTGTTTTAGACTTGATTAGTCTAAGTTTTAACACTATCGCCCGCATTTTAGACTAAACAACAGCTCAAAAAAAATTTTTTTTAATTGCTTAAAAACTCTTGACAAATTTCTAAATCTATGCTATAATAATATTGTTGAGAGGGAGAGAAAAACTTCAAAAGTCCTCCTAAAAATTTTTGATATACTCTCCCTCTCATTCTCACTCCTTGAATTTAAGTTTTTATATCGTCCTCCTGCTCAGAAAGCGGAACTGCCAGTTTATGACAGCTCCGCTATTTAGACTATTTGAGTCTAAGCTCGCTCCGCATTTAGACTAACGGCAGAAAAACAGCTAAAAAATTTTTTTTAATTGCGTTAAAAAACTCTTGACAAATAAATTAAAAAGTGCTATAATTAAACCATAATAAAGAACGGAGGAAATTCAAAATGAATATGAATGAAATTAAAAATGTAAATCCACTTTATCGAATTGAAGCAGATAAACTCGTTAAAGGTTTAATCAAAAACGAAGTTGAATTTGACTATCATAAATGCTGGGACGGTGTTCAAATTCGTTGCAATGAATGGGACGCTGTTTGTCATAGCAGTTCCTACGGACACGAGCACGGACTGCTTGAACTTATGGGAACTATTGTAAGAGCAGTTGACGATGATGTTGAGGGATGGCTCACCGCAGAAGAAATTCTACAGCGACTTAATTTGGCAGTTTGACGGTTTAACCGTCAAAGGTTAGACTACCTAAGTCTAATTTCAAAAAACTTAGACTTCTGTTCGCGGAACACACGGTGCCGTTGTTATATCCCGAAAAAAATACTTGACTTTTCAAAAAAAATATGCTATAATAAGTTTGTAAAAAAGAGAACAGAAAGGAATTTTCAAATAATGAATATCTACTTCGATTTAGATGGCACTTTGGCAGATTTTTACAGTGTTGATAATTGGCTTCAGAAAATTTTGGAAAATGATAGCTCTCCTTATCGTGAAGCTCGCCCGCTCCACAATTTTTCCCAGTTGGCAAAACTTATGCACAAATGCCAAGAAAAGGGAATTGAGTTCAGCATAATTTCTTGGGGAAGCAAAAATTCTACAGAAAATTTTCTTGCGGCGGTTGCTGATGAAAAAAGAAAATGGCTTAAAACGCACTTGCCGTCTGTTAATTTTTCAGAAATTATTATTGTTCCTTATGGCACGCCAAAAGAAAATTACAAAAATTCCCATTTTGACATTCTGTTTGATGATGAACAAACAAATAGAAAAAATTGGAAAAATGGAGCGTTTGAACCACAATATATTATTCCAATTTTGAAAATGCTTGCAAAATAAGGGAGAATTTTCCAGAAAATTCTCCTTTTTAGACTAAGGCAGTCTAATTTTCTTTTAATTAGACTACAATTATGACAAAATTTTTTAATTTTCTCTAAAATTTATCTTGACAAAATTTCATTTCTATGTTATAATAAAGGCATACTAAAAAACGGAGGAAATTAAAATGAAACTTTATAAAAAATATATCACTTGGTATAATCAAGGAATAAAACTTTCAAGAAGATTTTGTAATTATGAATTTTCTGAAACAAAACTGCAAGATGAACATATTCAATTAACTTGGGATAACTTAGATGAATTTTACAATAATTATGGTTGTCTTGCTCCTTTTACTTTTTGGGATTCTAAGAAATCAAGAATAATTGAATTCTGGGAATGGTCTTTGTTCTGCTCTAAAGAATATCGGAGTATTTCCTCAAAAAAATATCCTAATTTGCCCTTAACTTGCGAAATTACTTATGAAGAAGTTAATAATTGTAGCATAAAAGATATTATGGAAATTGCTCCTG
Source organism: uncultured Bacilli bacterium (assembly GCA_934168325.1). GTDB lineage: Bacteria > Bacillota_I > Bacilli_A > RFN20 > CAG-826 > Onthovivens. The sequence continues at coordinate 2,364 of CAKPNG010000001.1, read as the reverse complement.
TTGAAAAAGCAATTAAATATTTGAAAGAAAGAGGATTGGAAATAAAAAACTAATGCGGGTGATACCCGCTTATTTAGACTTCATAAGTCTAGTTTTCTATCAATTTAGACTCATATAAAACAAAAAAATTTTTAAGTTTTTTCTAAAAAATCTCTTGACAATTTTATTAACTTATGCTATAATATATTTACAATAAAACAGAAAAGGATGTGCTATTTATGAAATTGCAGTATAATGTAGAATGGGAATTCGATGATGGAATTATTGACAATATTGTAGATGAAGTAGAGGAAACAGTTAATCAATATCCTGACAGTGATATGGATGATTGTATTTCAGAAATTACTGGTAATATATTGGGCGAGATGGACAATTATGAATGCGACCATTTCAATGTAGAGAGCTATATTAACGAACTTATAGAAGAAGTAAAACGCAGATACTATGACCGCAAACAGAACTCAACAGCAATTCCTGTTATACCCCGCAACATTGCACAGTGGTTGCGTTCGCCGAATTGATGACCTTGGAAGAATTGTTATTCCGAAAGAATTTAGAACTGCTTTGAAAATCGAAGATGGCGAACCCTTTGATGTATTTTACGATAATCAAGGGCATATTGTTCTTAAAAAATATCACGGATAAGATAAAATGGGATTTATTCCCATTTTCTTTTCCGAATTTTTAGACTTCATTGGTCTAAGTGAAACTAATTATAATTAAAAAAATTTTTTATTTTTATCTAAAACCTATTGACTTTTTCAATAAACTATGGTATAATAATAACTGTCAAGAGGAGATAGTTGGTAAACTACAAGGCAAGGTGCTCGACAACTTAAAAAAGAGTAAAAACCCTCTTGACAACGGCTTGCCACCGTGCTATAATAATTGTCAAGAGGGGATACACCCCAAAGATGATACAGAAACCAAAGTCGACAACGGAAGAACAGCAACGAGGCAGAGGAAGGCTATCCAAAAAATTTTTAAGTTTTGCTTAAAAACCTCTTGACATTTTTATTAAGATATGTTATAATCAAATCACAATAAAAGAGAGCAAACTCTTAAAAATGAGAAAGGAATTTTATTTATGATGAGCGAAGAAAAGAAAAATATGATTTATGTAAATTTTTATGCAGAATTTGCGGTTTCTGATGAACTTTATGAGCGTTTGTGCAAAGAAGATAATAGTGACGCTATTAATGAATTTGCAGAAAAATATGGATATACATTAGCGACTGACAGAAAAGCACAAACTCTCCCAGATGAAGCACCTGTCGTTTATTCAATTACGAATGATGATGAAGACGAACTCTATGAAGCATAATTCAAAAGTGGGATTTTTTCCCACTTATTTTTTTTTAGACTACTTAAGTCTAAGTAAAATTAGACTCGCATAAAAAATAAAAAAATTTTTAATTTTGCTATTGACTTTTTATTATCAATATGTTATAATATATATACAATAAGAAATGAAAAGAGGTCAAATAAAATAGATACTACTACAACTCGTGTTTACCACTTTACTGCCGCAGAACTTCACGCAATTAAGATTTTTTGTCAACTCGCCGATAATATCGTAATTTCGGAAAATATGGATTATGACAATAACGATTATTATGCCGAAGATTTTTTTCACAAAAAATATCAAGAATATGTTAATAACGGTGAATGTAGTTCCGCTTTTGTCGTGAGCAATTAACTTGCTCACATCACTTAGACTTCATAAGTCTAACTGCGCCGGGCGGTTTCGCGCATTAAAGTGTTAAAACAAAATAAAAACTTAGACTATTGGGGGACTGGAAAAATTCTCCAAAAAAAATTTTTTTAATTTTCTCAAAAAACCTATTGACAAAAAACTAAAATAGTGCTATAATAATATTGTTCCAAGAGAGAGGAACAAAAAATTAAAGGGTAGCGACCAACGCAGAAAGGAAACAAATATGACCAACAGAGAATTTTATGAAGCAGTAGCCAACAACGAAGCCAACTCCGCCGAAGTTATCGCAAAGGCAAAGGAAGAAATTGTAAAGCTCGACAATCGCAATCTGAACCGCAAGCCCACCGCAAAGCAGAAAGAGAACGAAGCTATGAAAGTAGCAATTCTTGAATATCTGGTAGATGATGGCAGGGCGCACACTTCCGCTGAAATCGCCGTTGAAATGGAAACCACCACCAATAAAGTATCGGCACTTTGCACCCAGCTTGTCAAAGAGGGAAAAATTGACAGAGTAGAGAAGAAAATTCCTAAAGAGGGTAAGAAAAATTTCTATCAGTCGCTGACTGCGACAGTCGTCGGAGAAGAAGAGGAGTAATCCTCTTCTTTTTTTTTTTTTTTTTTTTTTTTGAGAAAAATGTAAAATTTTT